>JAPJRE010000092.1 GCA_030824725.1 Sphingomonas sp. | reverse complement strand
CATGATGATCGACTGGGTGGCTTCGTCGGCGAGGAACAGCTCGAGCACGTCGATGAAGTTGGTGCCGTTGACCGGGTCACCGCCGATACCGACCGCCGTGGTCTGGCCCAGGCCGGCGTTGGTGGTCTGGAACACCGCCTCATAGGTGAGCGTGCCCGAGCGCGACACGACGCCCACCGAGCCCTTGGAGAAGATCGAGCCCGGCATGATGCCGATCTTGCACTCGCCCGGCGTCAGCACGCCCGGGCAGTTCGGGCCGATCAGGCGCGACTTGGAGCCGGAAAGCGCGCGCTTCACCTTGACCATGTCGAGCACCGGAATGCCTTCGGTGATCGCCACGATCAGCGGAATCTCGGCATCGATCGCCTCGAGGATCGAATCCGCCGCGAAGGGGGGCGGCACGTAGATCACGCTGGCGTCGGCGCCGGTCTTGTCCTTGGCTTCGGCGACCGTGTCGTACACGGGCAGGCCGATATGCGTGCTACCGCCCTTGCCGGGGGTAACGCCGCCGACCATCTGCGTGCCATAGGCAAGCGCCTGTTCGGTGTGGAACGTGCCGGTGGCACCGGTCATCCCCTGGACGATGACCTTGGTGTTCTTGTCGACGAGGATGCTCATTCAGTTCGCCTTTTCCGGGTCGCTGGGAGGGGTGTAGGAGCGCAGCGCAATCCAGCCGCCGAACGTGGCGAGCGAATATTGCGTCGTGCCGAACGAAGCGGCCGTGAAGGTCGCGCGGTCGGGCTTGGATTCGGGGCGCGCATAGAGCGGCACCTTTTCCTCGCTCGGCAGCACGATCTTGCGGGCCGCGAGATAATCGTCGCCGCCGCCGATCCACAGGACCATGCAGGATTCGGCGAGGGTGCCCGTGCCGGTGCCGGCCTTGGGTACGAACAGATAGGTGTTGCCGCCGGCGATGCGATAGATGCTGTTGGGCACCGCGGCCGGTTCGGGCGCGCGCGCCTTCAGCGCATCGGCGGCATTTGCGGTCGAGGCAGCACCGATGCCGATCGCGCGCTGCGCGGGCAGCGGCAGCGTCGCATAGGTCGCCGCTTCGGACATGCCGCGAGTCAACCGGGCGCTGCCGCCCATGCACACGGCACGGAACAGCGCCACCGGCTCGGTCGGTGCCGTGGCGATCGCTTCCTGTGCGGAAGCGACGCCCGGCACCGCGACGAGCGCGGGCAGGATCAGGCGAGCGAGGAGTCGATCGACTTGCATGCCGCGACCAGTTCCTTGACCGCGTCGACCGAAACGTCGAAATTCTGCTTCGCCGTGGGGTTCAGCTCGATCTCGACGATGCGCTCGACGCCGTCCTTGCCGATCACGATCGGCACGCCGACGTACAGGTCATCGACGCCGTACTGGCCGGTGAGGTGCGCGGCGCAGGGAAGCAGGCGCTTCTTGTCCTTCAGATAGCTCTCGGCCATTGCGATCGCGCTGGTCGCCGGGGCATAGAAGGCCGAGCCGGTCTTGAGCAGGCCGACGATCTCGCCGCCGCCCGAACGGGTGCGCGCGACGATGGCGTCGATGCGCTCCTGGGTGGACCAGCCCATCTTGATCAGGTCGGGCACCGGGATGCCGGCGACGGTCGAATATTCGATCACCGGGACCATGGTGTCGCCGTGGCCGCCGAGCACGAAGGCGGTGACGTCCTCGACCGAGACGTTGAACTCTTCGGCGAGGAAGTGGCGGAAGCGTGCCGAATCGAGCACGCCGGCCATGCCGACGACCTTCTGGTGCGGCAGGCCCGAGAATTCACGGAGCGCCCACACCATCGCGTCGAGCGGGTTGGTGATGCAGATCACGAACGCGTCCGGCGCGTGCGCGGCGATGCCTTCGCCCACGGCTTTCATCACGCCCAGATTGGTCTTGAGCAGGTCGTCGCGGCTCATGCCCGGCTTGCGCGGGATGCCGGCGGTGACGATGCAGACGTCGGCGCCCGCGATGTCCTCGTAGCTGTTTGCGCCCTTGAGGTTGGCGTCGAAGCCTTCGACCGGGCCGGACTGCGCGATGTCGAGCGCCTTGCCCTGCGGGGTGCCCTCAGCGATGTCGAAAAGGACGATGTCGCCCAGTTCCTTGATGGCGGCGAGGTGCGCGAGCGTACCACCGATCATGCCGGAGCCGATCAGCGCGATCTTCTTGCGGGCCATGGAATCTCCTTGGTTGGTTCCAAGCAAAGCGGTCGCGTGAACATGCGCCGCGAAAGCGAGGGCGGGATAGGCCTATAATAGCGAGGCTGCAACCCGGGATTCGGCTTAGGCGCAGGAATATCTTTGCAATTCATTCGCAGGAGCAATAGAGGCTTATCGCGGGCAGTTTGAAAAAAATGCCGCATTGCGTGTGCAGTTGGGTGCAGTCATATTGAATTGAGGGCGATTCGATCCAGGGGGCTGGGGTGCGATGCGAAAGCTAATCAAACGCCTATCTGTTGGTGCTTTCCTCGCCGTGAGTTTCGGAATCATCGTCGTTGGCTTTGTCGAGCAGTACAATGCTCCGCCGGAGACGCAGGAAATCGTAGCCCGTCGGACGCGTTACTGCATCGGTGACGGCAAGCGGGTTCGCGAGATTGACTGTGTGCTTGCGCAGCGAAGAGGCAAGAACGCTCCATTTTATTATATCGAGGCAGGCACTCCCCTGCCGAAAATCGGCATGCCGGCGTCCGGCGGCTCTCTCCAGCCCTTGCCGGGCGGAGGAGAGTATGCGCCGATCATCGAGGAGAGAAGCGGCATCGTGCAGGCGGCTTCAGAGGGCGGGGGTGCCCCGGACATTCCGGAGCCATCCCCGCGGGTTCGCGCACATGGAAGCGGCGAAGAGGAGCTTCCGGCCGGCGCTCGTCGCCCGGTGGCCCGGCCGGTGCAGCCGCAGCCAATGCACCATTAGCGCGTGGAGGGCGTCTGCTTGGTCGGGCGGCGGCGGACTATGCTTCCCGCGGCTTCCAGGTCAGCACCCGCCACACATAGAAGACCAGCATCGCCGCCACGCCGATGACGATCGCCGGGGTGACGAAGCGGTCGATCTCGGCGACTGCGGCCCCGAGGCCATAGCCGACGCCGACCAGCGCCGCATTCCACAAGGCGCTGCCCGCGGCGGTGTAGAGGCAGAATTTCCAGAAGGGCATGTGCATCAACCCCGCAGGGAGCGAGATGATCGTGCGGCCGAAGGGCATGAAGCGGAACACGAAGATCGTGGGTCCACCCCAGCGGTCGAAATAGCCCTTGAACCGCTCGACATCGTGCCAGTCGACGGTGAGCCAGCGGCCCCAGCGCGCGACGAAGGGCTGCAGCCGCTCATAGCCGAGCCGGCGGCCGATCTCCCACCAGAAGAGATTGCCGAGCACCGTGCCGAGCGTGCCGACCAGCACCAGCAGCACGGGGTCGAAATGCCCGCGCGCCGCGCCGATGCCCGCCATCCCCATGATTGCCTCGGACGGGACCGGGGGAACCACGTTCTCCAGCACCATCAGCAGGAAGATGCCCCAATAGCCCCAGCCGAGGACCATGCCCATCGCCTCAGGCCTCGATCAGCCGCGCGCGGCCACCCGGGCCTCGATCGCATCCCAGATCAGGCCCGCCGTGTCGGTGCCGTTGAACCGGTCGATCGCGACGATGCCCGTGGGCGAGGTGACGTTGATTTCGGTCAGCCATTGCCCCCCGATAACGTCGATGCCGACGAAAAGGAGCCCGCGCTTCTTGAGTTCGGGCCCCAGCACGGCGCAGATTTCCTTCTCCTTGTCGGTCAGTTCGGTCTTCGCCGCCGATCCGCCGACCGCAAGGTTCGAGCGGATTTCGCCCTCGCCGGGCAGCCGGTTGATTGCGCCTGCGACCTCCCCGTCGACCAGCACGATGCGCTTGTCGCCCTTGGCGATGTCGGGGAGGAAGGCCTGCACCATGTGCGGCTCGCGATAGGCGGTGTTGAACACTTCGATCAGCGAGGAGAGGTTGGCGCCGTCGCGGCCGATCTTGAAGATCGCCTTGCCGCCATTGCCGTGGAGCGGCTTGATGACGATCTCGCCATGCTCGGCGAGGAAGGCCTTGGCCTCGTCGACCGAGCGGGTGACGAGCGTCGGCGGCATGAACTGCGCGAAATCGAGCACCCACACCTTTTCGGGCGCGTTGCGGACCTGGGCCGGGTCGTTCACCACCAGCGTGCGATCGGCGATGCGCTCGAGCAGGTGGGTGGCGGTGATATAGCCGAGGTCGAAGGGCGGATCCTGGCGCATCAGCACCACGTCGGCCTCGTCGCCGAGATCGAGGCTCACGGGATCGCCAAAGCTGAAGTGGTTGCCCGCGACGCGCTGCACCGTCACCGGATGCGCCTTGGTCCAGACGCGGCCGGCGCTGTAGTTCAGGTCCTCGGGCGCGTAGTGGTACAGCTTATGCCCGCGCGCCTGGGCGGAGAGCATCAGCGCGAAGGTCGAGTCGCCTGCGATGTTGATCGAATCGAGCGGGTCCATCTGCACGGCGACGGTAAGCATGGGGCCTCCTTGGGTGTCTTGCCGGGCTAGGTCACCCGATCCAGGCGTTCTCGATATGGCGAGGCAGCGTGCGCGGGGCAATGAGGATCACGTCGACGCGGATATCGTCGCCGGGCGCGGCATAGCGTGGCATCAGCAGCTCGGCGGCGGCCGCGACGCGGGCGAGGCGACGTTCGTCGATCGCATAGTCGAGCTCGGCGGCGGTCTTGCGGGTCTTCACCTCGACGAAGGCAATGAGGCTGCCGCGCCGCGCCACGATGTCGACTTCGCCTGCGGGGGTACGCACCCGCTGGTCGAGGATGCGCCAGCCGCGCAGCCACAGCCACCAGGCGGCGCGACGCTCGCCGTCGCGGCCGCGCAGCTCGGCGGCCTGGCGCTTTGGGCTTTTCATCGGGGTGTGCCCGCTGCCACAAAACCCATCGTCGTCCCTGCGAAGGCGGGAATCCATTCGCCTGTGCGCTTGGGGAAGGAGTCGAGCCGACGACCCCAATGGATCCCCGCCTTCGCGGGAATGACAACGGAGAGGGAGCGGCGAAGCATCACCCCTTCAGTTCCATTGCGCGGGCGTAAAGCGCCTTGCGATCGAGCCCCAGCTTCTTGGCCACCTCGCCCGCGGCCTTGGAGGCGGGCAGGCGGGTCAGCGCCTCCACCAGCGCCGCCTCGCCGTCCTCTAGCGTCGCGGGCAGGGCCTCGCCGGGCGGGCCGACGATGATGACGATCTCGCCCTTGGGCGGCGCCTCGGCATAGCGGGCGGCGAGGGTGGAGAGGGTGCCGGTCACGCACTCCTCGAACTTCTTGGTGATCTCGCGCGCGACGCCCGCCTCGCGGTCGCCCAGCCCCTCGGCCAGGGCCGAAAGGCAGGCGGACAGGCGCGGGCCCGATTCGTACAGCACCAACGTCGCCTTGATCGCCGCGACTTCCGCGATGGCTTCCGCCCGCGCATGTGCCTTGCTGGGCAGGAAGCCGAGAAAAAAGAAGCGGTCGGTCGGCAGCCCCGCGAGCGTCAGCGCGGCGATCGCGGCGCAGGGGCCGGGGATCGTCACCACGGTGTGGCCGGCCGCGCGGGCGTCGCGGACCAGCTTGTAGCCGGGATCGGAGATCAGCGGCGTGCCCGCATCCGAGACCAGCGCCACCGCCTCGCTCCCCATCCGCGCGATCAGGCCGGGGCGCACCGCATCGGCATTATGGTCGTGATAGGGCTGCATCGGCCGTTTCACCCCGATATGGCGGAGCAGCCCGGCGGTCACCCGGCTGTCTTCCACTGCAACCACATCGGCCTGCGAGAGTATCATGCTGGCGCGCGGCGACAGGTCACCGAGATTGCCGATCGGAGTGGCGACGATATAGAGGCCGGGCGCAAGCGTGTTTTCCATCGGGGAGTGTCATGGCAGAGGGCAGCGGCAAATCGCAACCGGGACTCACCGCGTCCCTTCGTTTGGCCGTGACCGGTCTCGCGCTGCTGGCCAGCGCCTGCGTCGCGCCGCGCGGCGGTCCGCCGACGGCACCGACCGCGCCCGCCGAGCGCCCGGCCGAGCGCCCCAGCACCCCGATCCAGCAAGGATTGCCGCAGGACGTCGCGCGGCACCGCGTGGCGCTGCTGGTGCCGCTGACCGGCACCAATGCCGGGCTCGGCCGCTCGCTGCAGAACGCGACCCAGCTGGCGATCCTCGACACCAACACCGATGCCATTCGCATCACCAGCTACGATACCGCCGGCCCCGGCGGGGCGATCGCGGCGGCCGAGCGCGCGGTGGCCGAGGGCAACAAGCTGATCCTCGGCCCGCTGCTCGGCGAGGATGCCCGCGCCGTCGCGCCGATCGCGCGCAAGGCGCGGGTGCCGGTGCTCAGCTTTTCCAACGATGCCAGCGCGGCGGGGAACGGCGTCTATCTGCTCGGCTATTCGCCCAGCCAGTCGATCGAGCGCGTCGTCGACTATGCCAAGGGCAACGGCATCACCCAGTTCGCCGGGCTGATCCCCTCGGGCGTTTACGGCCAGCGCAGTTCGACGGCCTTCCTCCGCGCGGTGGAGAGCGCCGGCGGCAAGGTGCTGGCGATGCAGAACTACGATGCGCGGCCGGGCTCGATGAACGCTGCGATCGCCAAGCTGTCGGGCGTGCCCTATCAGGCGATCCTGATCGCGGGCAGCGCCGGCTCGGCAACGCTGGCGGTGCCGGCGATCCGCCGCTCGGGCGCGGGCAAGGCGGCGCGCGTGCTCGGTACGGAATTGTGGAACACCGATTCGGCGATCGCCAGCCGGCCGGTGCTCAACGGCTCATGGTTCGCCAGCGTGCCCGACGGCGTCTACCGGCAATATGCGGTGAAGTACCGCAATCGCTTCGGCGCGGCACCCTACCGGCTGTCGGCGCTCGGCTATGACGCGGTGCTGCTCACCGTGCGGATCGCCCGCGACTGGAAGAACAACACCGATTTCCCCGCCGCGATGCTGGTCGACCATGATTTCGGCGGCGTCGACGGCGCCTTCCGCTTCGGCCGCGACGGCATCGCCGCGCGCGCGCTGGAGGTGCAGGAAGTGCGTGACGGCTCGATCGTCACCGTGTCGGCGGCGCCGGCCAGCGCGCAGTAAAAAAGGGGCAAACTTTCAACGTTGTCATCCCGGCGAAAGCCGGGATCCATTGGGGTCACCGTCGAGGTTTTTGCCGATACCGAGGGGCGAATGGATTCCGGCTTTCGCCGGAATGACGGTTTTGTAATTCAGGCAACGATCTCGCGCAGGATCGCCTCGAGCACGGGCATGCCCGCCTCGGTGACCCGCAGCCGGCTCCCGTCGCGCTCGGCCAGCCCCTGCTGCACGATTCGGTCGAGCGCCCTCGCATTGATCGGCGGCGCGCCCTCCGCCAGCACGGCGATGCGGTCGAGGTCGATACCCTCGCCGATCCGCAGCCCCATCAGCAATGCCTCGATCGCGCGATCGGCAGGATCGAGCCGCTCCTCGCGCTCCATCCCGTGCCCGTTGCGGTCCAGCGCCGCCAGCCAGTTCTCCGGCTTCTTGTGGCGCAGCGTCGCAAGACCGCCACGCCGGCCATGCGCGCCCGGCCCCACGCCCGCATAGTCGCGGTAGCGCCAATAGGTGAGGTTGTGCCGGCTTTCCGCGCCCGGGTGGGCATGGTTGGAAATTTCATAGGCCGGCAGCCCCGCCGCGGCGGTGATCGCGCGCGTCATCTCGAACAGGTCCGCGCCCATATCGGCATCGGGGATGGTCAGCTGGCCCTTGGCCGCCAGCGTCGCGAAGCGTGTGCCCGGCTCGATGGTCAGCTGGTAGAGCGAGAGATGCTCGGTGCCGAAGCCGATCGCGCGGCGCAGTTCGGCCTCCCATGCGTCGAGCGACTGGCCGGGGCGGGCATAGATCAGGTCGAAGCTCACCCGGGCGAACGCCGCCTGCGCCGTTGCCAGCGCCGCCAAGCCTTCGTCGACGCCGTGCGCGCGGCCAAGGAAGACCAGCGCTTCATCGTCGAGCGCCTGCAGTCCCAGCGAAACCCGGTTCACGCCGGCCCTGGCGATATCCGCGAAGCGCGCCGCCTCGACCGAGGAGGGGTTCGCTTCCAGCGTGATCTCGATGCCGTCCTCGAAGCGCCAGGCGCTGGCGGCCGCGTCGATGATCGCGGCAACGGTCTCGGGCGGCATCAGCGAGGGCGTGCCGCCGCCGAAGAAGATCGAGCCCAGCCGCCGTCCCGGCAGCATCGTCGCTTCGTGGGCGAGGTCCGCCAGCAGCGCATCCCGCCACCGCGCCTGATCGACGCTCTCGCGGACATGGCTGTTGAAGTCGCAGTAGGGGCATTTGGACACGCAGAACGGCCAATGCACATAGAGTGCGAGCGGAGCGGGATCGGCTGTCATGCTTGGTCCGGTGGAGGTAGCGGCAATCGAACGACTCTAAGAAGTGTTGCTGGTCAGATCCTTACCGCAGTGCAGCGAAAGTGACGCCGCACCGATCAGGCCTTTGTCCCTTTTCGCCGATCGGGTTCAAAGCACAACGCGGAGCAGGCCGGAACGCTATAGCACTTCATGCGCCGCAGGGAACCGACAGCCGTGGCGGCGCCGCCGCCCAACGCTGTTGATGGAGTTTGGCACGTGGCAGCCGCCGGGCAAGGAACGCGGAGTGCTGTCGCCTAAGCCCGCCAGCCTGCGGTCGAAGCGAGTGAAAATCGCCATGGTGTCAGAGGAGTCGTTGCCACCATCCTACATCGTGCCAGCGTCCGAACTTCGACCCGACCTCCCGATAGATGCCGAGCGCCTCGAAGCCCATGCGCTCGTGAAGGGCGACGCTTCCAGGGTTCGGCAATGCAATGCCAGCGAAAGCGGCGTGAAAGCCGCGCGCCGCTAGTTCCGCAAAAAGCTGGGCATAGAGCGCGCTGCCGACGCCCGAGCGACGCGCCCCTTCGGCAATGTAGACGGTGACATCGACGGACCAGCGATAGGCGGCGCGGGTGCGGTGCTGGCTGGCATAGGCATAGCCGACCACCACACCGTCACGCTCTGCGATCAGATATGGGTACGCCATGGACGTCGCCCTGATACGGGCTGCCATCTCCTCTATCGTTGGCGGCACCTCTTCGAACGAGATCGCTGTATGCTCCACCACGGGTGCATAGATGGCATGCACGCTGGCAGCGTCCGCCACCGTTGCCGGTCGGACGGACACGGCGCTCATGCGCGGCCCCCTTGTGGCGCGGTGGCGATGCTCGACAGATCGGCGGCCGGATCGACGGCGGCGCCCGCCTGCTTCCGTTCCGAATAGCGATCGACCAGCTGCGGCGCGTGCGGGCGGAGCAGGACGGTGAAGCGCACCAGCTCCTCCATCACGTCCACGATCCGGTCGTAGTAGCTCGACGGCCTCATGCGGCCTGCTTCGTCGAATTCCTTGTAGGCCATGGCGATCGAAGACTGGTTGGGGATGGTGAACATCCGCATCCAGCGACCGAGCAGGCGCAGCGTGTTGACCGCGTTGAACGACTGCGAGCCACCCGACACCTGCATCACAGCAAGCGTCCGCCCCTGCGTCGGGCGCATGCCCTTCATTTCCAGCGGCAGATGGTCGATCTGCGCCTTCATGATGCCGGTGATCTGTCCGTGCCGCTCGGGACTGCACCAGACCTGGCCCTCGGACCACAGCGCCAGTTCCCGAAGTTCGTGCACCGCCGGATGGTCGTCACCGGGCACCTGATCAGGGAGCGGCAAGGTGGACGGATCGAAGATGCGCGTCTCCGCGCCGAACCGGCGCAGCAGGCGGGCCGCTTCTTCGACCGCCAGCCGCGAGAAGGCGCGTTCGCGCAGCGAGCCGTAGAGCAACAGGATACGGGGCGCGGGATCGTGCGGCCCCAGGCCCAGCGCCGGCCGGGAATGGACATAGGCGGCATCGAGTGCCGGCAGCGTATCCGGATCTTCCAGCGTGCGTAGCGGCATCAGGCAGCGGCTCCCCGTTCATACCAGCCCCGCGAGGCCTTTACGATCGAGACGACCGACAGCATCACCGGGACCTCCACCAGCACGCCCACGACCGTTGCCAGCGCGGCACCCGAGTTGAGCCCGAACAGCGAGATGGCGGCGGCAACCGCCAGTTCGAAGAAGTTGGATGCGCCGATCAGCGCTGCGGGCGCGGCCACGCACCAGGCCACGCCGAACCGGCGCGACAGCCAATAGGCGAGGCCGGCGTTCAGATAGACCTGGATCAGGATCGGCACCGCCAGCAGCGCGATCACCAGCGGCTGCGCGACGATCGCCTCGCCCTGGAAGCCAAACAGCAGGACGAGCGTCGCCAGCAACGCGACGAGCGACACGGGACCGAGGCGGTCGAGCAGCCGATCCAGTGCGGTCTGCCCGCCGCTCGCCAGCACGGCGCGGCGGAGAAGCTGCGCCGCGATCACCGGCACGACGATGTAGAGCAGGACCGAGATCAGCAGCGTGTCCCATGGCACCGTTACCGACGCCACGCCGAGCAGCAGGCCGACCAGCGGCGCGAAGAGAAACACCATCAGCACGTCGTTGAGCGCGACCTGCGACAGCGTATAGGTCGGCTCTCCCTCGCAGAGGTTCGACCAGACGAACACCATCGCCGTGCAGGGCGCCGCCGCGAGCAGGATCAGGCCGGCGATATAGGACGGCCCTTCTCCGGCCGGCAGAAGCGGTGCGAACAGCCAGCCGATGAAGAACGTGCCCAGCGCCGCCATCGAGAAGGGCTTCACCGCCCAGTTGATGAACAGCGTGACGCCGACGCCCCTCCAGTGCTGTCGCACTGCGCCGAGCGCGCCGAAGTCGATCTTGAGCAGCATGGGAATGATCATCAGCCAGATCAGCACCGCGACGATCAGGTTCACGCGTGCGACTTCGGCCGACGCAACCGATGCAAAGACGCCAGGGAGCAACTGCCCGAGGCCGATGCCGGCGGCGATGCAGAGCAGCACCCACAGCGTCAAATAGCGCTCGAAGGTGCCGATGCCGGGACGCGCAGGTGCAGCGTCCAGGGAGGGTGAGAGGGTCGACATCGCGTCAGCGCACCCGTTCGCCGGTGGCATCGACCACCTGCTCGCCGTCCTCCTTGGCGAACGCGCCGCGCTGCCCGGCAGGCAACAGGTCTAGGACCGTTTCCGAAGGTCGGCACAGCTTCACCCCCAGCGGCGAAACGACCAGGGGGCGGTTGATGAGGATGGGGTGCGCGATCATCGCATCCAGAAGCGCATCGTCGGATAGCGACGGGTCGCCCAGGCCCAGTTCGGCATAGGGCGTGCCCTTCTCGCGCAGCAGATCGCGTGGGCGCATCCCGGCGCGGGCGATCAGTTCGACCAGCATCGTGCGGGAGGGCGGGGTCTTCAGATACTCGACGACATGCGGCTCGATGCCGGCATTGCGGATCATGGCGAGTGCGTTGCGTGACGTGCCGCAGTCGGGGTTGTGATAGATGATGATGTCGACGGCCATGGCGCGTCCTTTCAGCAGCAGGGGGTTAGTTCGGCGACGAGCGGCGCGCACAGCTCGGCGCTGCCCGCACAGCAATCCTTGACGAGGAACAGTGTCAGCGCGCGCAGGCCCGCCAGGTCGGCGCGATAGATGATCGAGCGGCTCTGCCGCTCGGAGCGGACAAGGCCGGCGCGCGCGAGGATGCCGAGATGCGCCGACATGGTATTCTGCGGCACCTCCAGCTGGCGAGCGATCTCCCCCGCCGCCATGCCGTTCGGCTCGTGCCGCACCAGCAATCGAAACACATCGAGGCGCGTTCCTTGGGCCAGAGCGCCCAGCGCAGTGATCGCCGATTCGTTTTCCATATATCCAGCATAGCAGATATATGGAAGTTTGCTACTGAAACGGACGTCGGATTGCGGTTCAATGATCGCTCGCCATCCGTCGCGGACGGCCGAGCTTCAGCGTCGGCGGACCACCGGCTTTCCCAGGAGGTCCGCGTGGGTGGGCATAAACCCATCATCCGGTCTGGCGATACGCGGGACTGGCTGCTGGATCGGTTCGGCCGCGGCTTCCCGCTGCGCGGGTTGGTGGCCGTGCCGGGCGAGCGTGGCGGGAAGGTCGATGGCGTGCAGGTCTGGCGGCTTGTCCATGCCGAGGGGCTGCGCTTCAAAAAGATCGTGCTGCCCGCCGAACGGGCCCCGCCCTGCCATCGCGCCGCAGTGACGGAAGTACCAGGGCCGGCTTGATCCGGCGCGCCGGTCTTCATCGGCGAGACTTGGGTAAAGACGGACATGGCACCGTACCGGCACCCCCCTCTAACAGGTTGCGCTTCTTCAGCGTCCGCCCGCGCTTGCAGCACACACCCTCCCGCCCGCTCCCCCTCCCGCAAGCGGGAGG
>JAPJRE010000091.1 GCA_030824725.1 Sphingomonas sp. | reverse complement strand
GAATGTCCCTGGGCTGCCGCCGGCTTCCCGGGCGATCCGGGCGCGCGATTCCTCATTTTGGGGAGCGACAGGCGAAATGGCGGAGCGAAGACGAACGCGGCGCACCCGCACGCCTCGCTCGCGCTCCGCCCGCGCACTCGCAACGATACCCCGGTCTCCGGCCCCGGCGGACGAAAGCCGGGGGTCACGTCCCCTGCCCGGCTGCGCCACCATCGGTCACGGGCAGAGGGGGCATCACGCCACGCTCGTTGCGAAGGTGATTTCGACCTCCCGCTCCACCAGCTCGGGAACCCGGGCTGTCAGTGCCCGCATGTGCGGCTGCTCGAGACGCGCTTCGAAATGGGCTGATGACGCCCAGCGCTCATAGAGGAACTATGTGTCGCGCGATTTCGACACCGCGGTGCACCTGATAGTCCAAGCACCCCGCATCGGCGCGCGACGGCGCAATAAGCGAGCGCAGCGCCCGGTCCAGTATGTCCTCCTGCCCCGATCGGGACTTGATTTGAACGAACACGCCAAGGGGTTCCGGCATATCGCGCCCTTTACAAGATCATGATGATGCAGAGCATCGGGACGCAGCGATGCGCACACGCCCTCCAAACCGCGACGGATCGATGCGGTGGACGGTTTTACGGAGAGAGAGAGAAAGAGAGAGCCCTCCCCTCTCAAACGGTGCGGACAGTCCCGCCGTCGATGACGAATTCGGCACCGTGGATCGCCGCTGCGCGGTCGGCAGCCAGATACGCGATGAGGTCCGCCACCGCCTCGGGCTCGGCACCCCGCCCGATCGGAATGCCTCCCAGGGCATCGAGCACGGACGGGCGCGCATCTTCGATCGTGCCGCCATTGGCCGCGCGGAGCATTTCAAGAAAGTCTCCGGCCGCCTCGGTCAGCAGCGGCAGCGCTGCCTAGATCAACGTGACCTGCACCACGGCACCCGTGCCCCGCTCCAGCATTTGCGGGATCAACGGCCGATCGAGTCGGACCGCCGCCAACAGATTGGGGTTCAGCTCGGCGAGCCAGTGATCGTCGGTCAGCGCCGCGAAGTCACCTGCCGGCGACGCCGAGCCCAGACCACCTGGGCGAGAATGTCGACGCCGCCCAAGCGCCGCCTCTGCCAACGCTTCGCCGCCTTCTGCCGGGGTCAGGTCCGCCTGAACATTGTCGACGCCCTCGATGGGCTCCCTGGTTGCGCGGGCAGCAGTGATGACCCGCGCGCCGCCCGCGAGGAAGCGCTCGACCGTGGCGCGGCCCAGCCCCTTGGCACCGCCGCTGACGACCACGCGCTTGCCGGCGAACGCCGCGAGATCCACCTTGATGCTCATATCGTGGTCGCCAGCGTCTTGATGGCGCCCTGCACCAGCTCGAAGCGATAGGTGAAGCGGAGCGGGCTTCCCGGAAAATCACCATGCGCCGGACCTTCGACGATGACGCCGCCGTCTTCCTCCCGGAACGTATCGGGCGTGAAGATCGCCTTGACCGGGACGACTTCGTCCTCGAAGAGCTGGCGGATTGCCGTCGTTCCTTCGAAGTGCTTGCCGTTGTCGATGAAAACAGCGTCCTCCAGGAACGGCTTCAACATGTCATCGACGTGGAGACGAGCGTTTGCCTCGACATAGTCGGCGATCGGCTTGGGCAGGTCCATTTTCATCTTCATCTCCTGAGCGGCGATGCCGTTCATTTAGCGATGGACTTCCCGCGCGATAATCGAGACAAATCGCCATAGTATGTCACGGAAAGCGGGATAATGAAGCGGCATTCGCTGGTCGAGCTCGAAGCGGTCCTCACCATCGTGCGCTGCGGCTCGTTCCGCGCGGCAGCGCTGGACCTGGGCATGTCGACCACGGCCGTCAGCAACGCGGTGGGCAAGCTCGAGCGCGAACTGGCCGTGCGGCTGTTCAATCGCACCACACGCAGCGTCTCTCTCACGCATGCGGGGCGGATCTTCGTCGCACAGATCAAGCCCGCGATGGAGGATATTCAAAAGGCGATGGATACGGCGCGCTCCCAACAGGAGACGCCGTCCGGCACCTTGCGCATCAACGCCTTCGCAACGGCCGCGCGAGAGATCATGGCGCCGCTGATCCTGCGCTATATGGAGCGCTATCCGCAGGTACATATCGACCTCGTTACCGAGGGGCGACTTGTCGACGTCGTTGCCGCAGGCTTCGATCTCGGCGTACGCAGCGCGGACTTCGTGCCCAGCGACGCGATCGCCATACCGCTAGGCCAGACACGCCGCATGGCGGTCGTCGCCTCCCCCGCGTTCTTCAAAACCAGGGCCATCCCGCAGGTACCGCAGGAGTTGCTTGCTTACCCTTGCGTTCGCGTGCGCTTGCCAAATGGTGCGTTGTTCAAATGGCGGTTCGAAAAAGACGGCGAAGAACTGCAGCTCGACGTCGACGGACCGATCACCCTCGACGAGGCTTCGCTGACCCGCATCGTTGTAACGAGCGGAGTAGGCATCGGCTACTTCATGGAGGCGGATGTCCGCGAGGATATCGCTTCAGGACGACTAGTGCGTATTCTGGAGGACTGGACACCGCCGCTCGCGCCGCTGTGTCTCTATTATTCCAACCGGCGCAATTCCTCCGCGGCTTTCCAAGCGTTTATCGCACTGGCACGCGAATTCGCCGCGGGGCGCGTCCCGCAGCCTTGAACGCGCGGTGCACGGATCGGAGCCTTGATCGCGCTCGACCAAGTGGCCGCGAAACGGCGCGCGGACGACTCGCTCTTCTATCGGATATTCCAATCGATCGGCGCCACAACTGCCTCGGCACCGCTGCGAACCGAGGGGTTGCGCATCGCCACCCCTCCCATTCGACTGGCGGTTGCGGCACCGGATCAAGTCGAGCTGCGGTGCTTGAAGGTGCCCGACGGCAAGCAGGTCAACGCGCTTGCCCTGGCCATCGGCGCCAAGCTTCATGTGACGGTGCGGGTTCGCGACCTCAGCGATCAATATGATTCAAGCCCGCACATCCGCCCCGGCAACTTCGAGCTATGGCTCCCCAAAGGCCAAATCCCGACCATCTGAGGCCGGTCGCAGAGAAGCGACAATGGATATCGCGCAATGTCGGGAAGCCGCTCGCTTCTCCGCACCCTTCTTGGCAGACGCGGCTTGGTAGCTGCGGCAGCGCTTGCTTATGGAGGGTGGTACGGGCGGTCGGACTCGAACCGACATGTTGTTGCCAACGACGGATTTTGAATCCGTTGCGTCTACCATTCCGCCACGCCCGCGTGATGGCCCACGAGCCTATAGCGCCCGCCTCGCGTCCTGCAACCGGAAAGGCAGTAGGATGGCGCCCGTATAAGCACCGGCCCGCTGCCCCCGCGCTCGCATGAAAGCTTCCAACTGCTTGCCCGCGCTGCAACCCGCTTCACGTCTCTTCGCGCACCTGCGCATGCGCCAGCAGCGCGAACAGCACCGATCCGCCGAGGATGTTGCCGAGCAGTGCCGGCGCGAGGAAGCCGCCGACCACCCAGCCGAGGCTCGCCTCGCCCGCCAGCCACAGCATCCATGCCTCGACCGCGCCGGCCACGACATGGGCGAACTCGCCGAGCGAGATGAAATAGGTGCAGAACACCAGCACGAAGAATTCCTGCCGCCGCGCCCCCGGCAGCGACCAGGCGATCCCCGCCATCAGGAAGCCCGCCGGCACCGCCGCCCGCACCGCATCCCAGCCGGTGAGTTCGAGCAGGCTGCGCGAGGTGTCGAGCATCGCCTTGGTGCTTGCCTCGGTTCCTACCCAGCCCTCGGTCGCGAGCCAGGCGATCAGGAACGTGCCGACGAGATTGGCCGCCAGCACCAGTCCCCAGAGCCGCCCCAGCCGCGCGACGTTGCGCAAGGTGGGATTCGCCGCGACGGGAATCACGGCGGAGAGCGTGCTTTCGGTGAACAGCTGCAGCCGCCCGAGCACGACGATCACGAAGCCCAGGCAATAGCCGATGCTCGAAACCGGCAGCCGCCATTCGGTATCGGGCAAATGGCTCTCGATCAGCCCGCGCCCGAGCACCGAGGCCGCCATCGCCACGCCCGCGACGACGCCCGAGAAGAACAGCGAGCTCGCCGGCCGGTCGAGCTCCTCGTCGCCCTGGCGGCGGATGACCTCGTGGATGACCCGCGAGGACGCGGCCTCGCGTTCCTGGACTTCCTCCTCCTCGTCGGGAGGAAGATCGGGCTCTTCGCCTTCGGGCGCTTCGTTTCGGGGCTGTTGCACCTGCGCTCAACGTCGATGTCGGCGGGAGGTTGCTGTCGGTCGTGCCGAACGAGAGAAATGGCTGGAAGTGGTTGGTTAGCTGCCGGTGCCGTAAAGCGCCTTCCATGCAAACGTAGCGCAATCGTGGTAAGCTGCTCTTCGTGGTTGCTGGCGAGCGGTTCTGAGGGGAGAAAAGCGTGGAAGCTATGGGCATTTTGGCTGCCGGGGAAAGCTCCGCTGCAATGGCCTATATCAAGGCCCGGCGAGGCGTTTCGCCACGGCAGACCAAGTTAATCCTGCTGATCTGTATGTTGGCCGTAGGCGTCCCGGTGGGGGCATGGGCGTCGGGTTCATGGCTGGACGCCTTATTGTCAGTGGAATTCGCCATGATCGGTCTCATTGTGGGGACGCTTGTGGTCCAACGCGTTGCAGCGCCCTTGATGCGTAGGGCGCTTACCGAGCGGGGTCAGGCGTACGAACAGCAACTTACCGTCCGCCTCACGCCCGAAGCCGTCGTCTATGATTTGGTAGACCTTACAGTGACCGCCCGTTGGTCCTGCGTCACGGATCTTTATAAAACTCGGAAATATTGGGTTTTTCTAGTTCAGAGCAGCGCAATAGTGCTGCCGCGCCGCTTCTTCGCCACTCGTGAGGACGAACAGAGTTTCATCGCCCAAGCGATGTCGCGAATGCCCGCAGCCGCGCAAGAGCGGAGCCTAGCGGCAACGAAACTTCTGAGGACTTAGTACAAGCCGTCGATGTCCGCTACTGGGGCGGGAGCTGCCGCGCTACGCAAGCCATGCAAGCAGCGCGCAGGCTATAGCGCCTGCTCCCATGATCCCCAGCCACAGCTTCCATGTCCCGCGATCCGCTCCGCCGATGGCGCCGAGATATTCGAGGATCGCCTCGATCAGCATTTCTCGCTCAACTCCGCGGCGCCTGGCGGCGGTAGCTGAGCGCCTCCGCGACATGGATGCGCCCTACCCCCTCGGCACCCGCCAGATCGGCGATCGTCCGCGCCACCCGCAGCACCCTTGTATAGCCGCGTGCCGAGAGGCGCATCGCTTCCGCTGCCTGGGCCAGCAGCTTGCGGCCGGCGTCGTCGGGCGTGGCGACCGCCATCAGCCGCTCGCCGTCCGCCTCGGCATTGGTGCGCACGGCCGTACCCGCATAGCGCGCCGTCTGGAGCGCCCGCGCCGCCGCCACCCGCGCCGCGACCTCGGCCGATCCCTCGGCGGGGGGCGGCAGGACGAGGTCGGCGGCGGTGACCGGCTGGACCTCGACATGCAGGTCGATGCGGTCGAGCAAAGGCCCGGAGACCTTAGCCTGATAGTCCGCGGCGCAGCGCGGCGCGCGGGCGCAGGCCAGCGCCGGGTCGCCGAGATGCCCGCAGCGGCAGGGGTTCATCGCCGCGATCAGCTGCACCTGCGCCGGAAAGGTCACATGCGCATTGGCCCGCGCGACGCTCACCACGCCTGCTTCCAAGGGTTGGCGGAGCGAATCGAGCACTGCCCGCTGGAACTCCAGCATTATGGATCAGAGGGGACCTAGGCTTTAACCAGCCGTCCTCCGCACCGGTCACAGGCTTATGCTGCATCGCATAAGCAGCCAAAAATCAAGACTTTTTAGCAAAAATAGGCGGTCAGCACCAAACGCTTCCGTAGCCCGACCCGTGTGGCCGCCTCCGAAGGAGACGGATCATGGAAACGTCAGGATCAATCGAGTGCTGGGGCCGAATGCGGCAGTCCGCCCGGCTCATACTCACCGCCATCACGATCATCGCCTGGAGCACGTTCGACCAAGTCCTTGCTGCCCCGGTGGAGCGGATTTTCCCTCCACACGAATTGCTCGACCATCGTGAGTCCGGGGGTGGTATCATCCAGCTGATCACCCTTCGATCCAATGCGGCCCTGCACAGTGATACCGTGAACTCCACGAATTCCGCCAGCGGACGTGACGAGCATGCCCTCGGCCCTGACCTGGCGAGCGCGCAAGGGAGCGAGGTGCAAAAGCTGCTGCTGCGAACCGATGGTCTTCCCAGCGCCATCGTGAAAGGAAATGCTGTCGATCTGCACAAACAGATGGCGGCCAGTCGCACCACCCATGTTCTGGACCGTGATGGTCATTGGAAGGGGGTTGCCATTCTCGACTACATCCTGCCACTTATCGATCAGGGTGATACCAATAACTACGCAACGCGGCCGCATGCGTTCTTCGAAATCTTTGGCGAATATGCGCAGGTTATCGACCGCAATTTCATTGGATCGGGCAGCAATGACATTGGCTTCAGCAGCGCGCTCGTTGGCCTCGCCGGCGGCTTTCAGGCTTTCATCCGCGATACTGTTGGCTTCGCGCGCTATATCGATACCGATCTTGGCAAGCCGGATACCGTCAATGGCAGCCTTCAACCCTTTGCGCGTCTGATAAAGGCTTATCAGAAGGCCGATCGTGCCGATCAGGGTGAACAAAAGCTGCGGCCAGGTGAGAAATGCTACCTGCCTGGCCCCCTTGGCTGCAGTCCATTGAGCGCAAAGATCGGAGCGACCCTCGTCTGTGGTCTTATTGCATGGAGCCTGATATTCAGGATCTTTGACCTCCTCGACAGGCGTCGCCGGAACTGGCGTTTGATCCTACCCCTCGGCGGCATCGCCGGCACGCTGTATCTTCTCCCCGGTTACCTGGTCGTCGGCTTTCCCTGGAATTGGTGAAGGTGTAGCGACAAGGGACGCAGACTTCGGTTGAACGGGGGACGCTGTCGCGGAAAGTGTCAACAGCATCAAGGCCGGGAAAGCGAATCGAAGAAGCATCCTGCAACCGTATCGGCGATCGGTTCGCTGTCGGTTAATCCAGCATCATGGATCAGAGGGCGTCAAAACGCGCGGGCGCTCAACTCAAGCCGGTAATGCGTAGCTACAACGGCGCGAGGAAAGCGCCTTTTATAGAATAGCATGTAGCGCGCACAAACGACGCGTATTCTAATATCCTAAGAAACACCATCCAGGCTAAGGCGGTCGGAGATCTCGATCGCCTCAGTAGATGGCCACCGCGATCCCGATCAACCGCACGTCGTCGCGATGATATCGGGGTTATCACGCAATGAGAGGAAAACGCCCATGGTATCTCTTAACGAGATATGCGGCCTCGTGCTCGCCGTCTTCGCGAATGCGCCAGACGGAACCATCGCGCTCGAACAACGCCCAGTCCAATCGCGAAACGTCGAAAACGTCACGATACCCCACGCCAAAGAGCAACCATTGATCGCCGATCGACTCGTCGAACCTGAAGCCCTTTCCGGATGCAATCAGTTCGTCACCCCTCACGATCATGGAGGGCTGAACCTCGGCGAGCGGATCGGCTGGCTTGCCGGGCAGGCCGATGGAAAAGCGGAACAGCAGCAAAGCCGGGCTATTGCCCCGGTTCTCGACATCGAGGCCGACTTGGCCTCGCCGGGATCGCGCGCGGAGGTCAAGATAGGCACGATCAACCTTCGCCATCGCCTCAATGGCAGTCGACGCGAGTTCAGCAGCGCGCGAGGCCAGGAAGACCCCAATGATCCCAAGGCCGCCTACGATCATAGACAGCACCATACCCAGCCAGTTAAAGTAGAGTCCCGTGGCGCTCAGGCCGTTGCCTACCCGCGTTGCATTGACAGCAGCCCATTGTGCGCAAAGGTCGGCGGTCTCCCGATCGGCTGGGGCGTCGCAATGGGGTTGATACTGACCGGGATGTGGGGCGGCATCCTCGGCTGGGCGAACGGTGATCACCGACTTCGAACTCCCGCCGTGACCGGCGAAAGCCTTCTCGACTACAAGCGGCGTCGGCGACGCACGCGGCTCTGGCGACTTTGCGGTTTCTGCGGTTGGATCGTATGCATAGTTGGCTTTGGTTTCTTCTCGCTCATGGCGATACTCGATATGCCCTAGCGTCAGCATGATAACGCCGAAGGCCAAAAAGCCAATGAGGGCAATCGCCATGGACGCATAGTGCGCATAGCGCGAAGACAGCCATGATTTTCTACGAATCGGGGTCATACGACCGCGTACCCGACGAATCGTGAAGAAACCTTCAGCCCGCCGCGACGCCTGCCGAACGGCGTGCACGTGTCTTCATTATCAAGCTACGACAATGCAGGCTAATCCGCAGTCGAAACTCGATTGGCATCTACGGACAGAAGGACGGCAGTCCCAGCGGTTTCTTCAGCTCCGACCAAGGCTCAGGTCGCACGCTGGGCTTTCTCGGCGCGTAGGGCTTGCGCGCCTTCCACTTGCGGGTGCTTGGCCTCTCAGCCGGACCGAACGTCTGCTCGGCATACTCTTCGCCGAATACAGCCGCCACGTCCTCGCGGGTCATCCGCCCCTCGTCCGCGACAATCTCCTTGGCGACGGCAACAGCATCAGCGTCAGCAGTCTCGGAACCCAGGCAGTCGAGGAGGCCCGGATTCGCCTCGATGCCTTCAAGGTGGCGCTGCCAATATCCCTTCATCGTCCTGGAGACGGTGTTGTTGAGCAAAGCTCCAAGCAAATCGTCGAACTTCTCCGCCTGCGTCTCGCGGCGATGGTCCTCGCGCCATACCGCGTCGCAGCCGTAACCCCACAGATAGGGGCCGGCGATGTGGTGGTGCGTCCCCATCTCCATCCGATCCACGCGGGAGAAGAAGCTCTCGGCCTGGTTGGTGCACACGCCCTTGTCAAAATATCGCTGAGAATGGTTCACCTGGTCGACGTTCAGGGCGACACGGAGCGTGTCCCAGTGGCTCCCGTCGTCAGCATGCACGCTGGCCATGCGGTCGACGGTATCGAAGATGAAGGGCCGCGAGTCAGCCTCGTGCGGCACGATCGTACAGGCGCTCAGACCAACGCGTTCACCGTGGCTGCGTTCGCGCGCGACCACCATCGTCATCTTCTTGCCGGTGATATCGCCAAGCCGACGCAGGTCGACACGGTCCTTCCGCTCATTGACCTGATGATAGTAGCCGCCATAGACCGAGCCATCGATCTCGACGATGCCGTGCAGCTGCCGCCCGAGCTGAGCCTTGATCTGCGACTCCCGGATCTTGTGCGACAGGACAAACGACGACTTGTAGGCCATGTCAGACAGGTCCGCGAGGGCGATGGCCGAAATGCCCTTCGCCCCCTCAGAAAACAGCTTCAACGCAATGAGGATCGTGCGCAGGTCGAGCTTGCGGCTGTGAAGGAGCGTCCCGCTGGTGACGGTGAACTTCTTTCGGCACGCCTTGCATTTGAACTGGCGCTTGTCCTTCTTGCCCTTGATGATCCGCTCGTTCTCCGCGTCCCACCACTCGTGCTCGGGCTGATTGTGGTTGCCGAGGGTCCAGCCCTCCCCACCGCAGTGCGGGCAGATTGGTTCACCGTCGGTCTCCGGCCAGCGCGCCATTCGGAACATCGCATAGGCCTTGCTCTCGCTCATGCGCGCGATCTTCGCGACCGGCAGGTCGCGATAATTCGCTGACAGGAGAACGTGCTGAGCCAATGACCACCGTGTGAGGTTATGAGCATCACTATCTATGATGGTGATCCTTCCGCGTCAAGGCGGTGCCATCGTTAATGATGGTGACCATAATCGCGTGCGCTTGCGAAAATAGCGTCACGATCCTAGAACGGCAGAATGGAAGACGATGGCCAAATAGACGAGGCGGCCTGGGAGCGGCTGGTAAAGAACATGCTTCGGGCCGAGATGATGCTCCGCGGCATATCCTATGAGCAGCTCGTAGCCCGGCTCGCCGCTCTGGGGATCACCGAGAACGTCCCCAACCTTCGCAACAAGGTCGCCCGTGGACGATTCACCGCCCCCTTCTTCGCCCAGTGCATGGTGGCGATCGGTGTCGACCGGCTGCAGTTCCCAACCATCGACGTAATCCGCACCGACCTCGCCGGTGATCATGCCGCGCAGGCCTTGGCTAAGAAAAGTAATTCGAAGACGAGCCGATAAAGCGCAGCGCTGGGCAGCTCAAGCCCTTTTGCAAAATGTCTCTCCATCCTAAAACACATCAACCGCCTGCGTTCAGGCGTAACGACGAAGGCTGTCAATTATGAGTGGATCCCGCGATATCGAACGTGCTGAACTGCACAGGACGATCTGGCGACTTGCCAACGAACTTCGTGGCAGCATCGACGGTTGGGACTTCAAGAGCTACGTGCTCGGGATGCTGTTCTATCGGTTCATCTCCGAGAACCTCGTTTCCTATCTGAACGAGCAGGAGCATCGGGCGGGTGAAACCAGCTTCGACTATGCTCAGTTGAGCGATGCCGACGCTGAGTTCGGGCGCGTCGAGACGGTCAAGGAAAAGGGTTTCTACATCCTGCCGTCCAATCTCTTTGAGAACGTCCGCAAGCGGGCGCGCAATGATGAGAATCTCAACGTCACCCTATCGAAGATCTTCGCCGACATCGAGGGCTCTGCGACCGGAACCGACAGCGAGCATGACATCAACGGGCTGTTCGCCGACCTGGACGTCAACAGCCCCCGCCTGGGGGCGACCGTGGCGAAGCGCAACGAAAAGCTTGTAAAGCTCCTCGATGCTATCGGCGATCTCCCGCTCACCAGTGGCGGCTTCTCCAACAAAAGTATCGATCTGTTCGGCGACGCGTACGAATACCTCATGCAGATGTATGCTTCGACAGCTGGAAAGTCGGGTGGCGAATACTACACCCCGCAGGAGGTTTCGGAGCTGCTCGCCCGCATCACCGTCGCCGGCAAGACGGAGGTCAACAAAGTCTACGACCCAGCATGCGGATCGGGCTCGCTCCTGCTGAGCTTCAGCAAGGTGTTGGGCCCGGACAAGGTGCGCCAGGGCTTTTTCGGTCAGGAAATCAACCTTACCACCTACAATCTGTGCCGGATCAACATGTTCCTGCACGACGTAAACTACGAGAAGTTCGATATCGCCCTCGGCGACACGCTGCTCGAGCCAGCGCACTGGGACGACGAACCGTTCGAGGCGATCGTCTCCAACCCCCCGTACTCGGTCAAGTGGGAGGGTGACGCAAATCCGCTGCTCATCAACGACCCGCGCTTCGCGCCGGCCGGCGTGCTGGCCCCCAAGAGCAAGGCCGACCTCGCCTTCACCATGCACATCCTGCACTGGCTGGCGGTCAACGGTACCGCGGCGATCGTCGAGTTCCCGGGCGTCCTGTACCGGGGCGGTACCGAACAGAAAATCCGTCAGTATCTCATCGACAACAACTACGTCGATGCCGTGATCCAGCTGCCGCCGGACCTCTTCTTCGGCACGCCCATCGCCACGTGCATCATCGTCCTCAAAAAGTCCAAGCGCGACAACGCCACGCTGTTCATCGACGCCAGCGCCGAGTTCGTCCGTGTCGGAAACAAGAACACGCTCGCGCCCGCCCACCGCCAGCGGATCATGGATGCGTTCACGGAGCGTGCGGACATCGATCATTTTGCGCGACTGGTCGACAACGGCACCATCGCGGAAAACGGCTACAACATCGCCGTCACGTCCTACGTCGAGCAGGTCGACAACCGGAAGGTCGTCGACATCACCACCCTCAACGCCGATATCGCCGATATCGTTACGAGACAGGCACAGCTCCGCGAGGAAATCGACGCGATCGTCGCCGAGCTCGAGGGAGAAGACGCATGAACCGAATTGACACGCTCCTCGCCACCCTCTGCCCCAATGGGGTCGAGTTCCTGCCGATCGGCGAATTAGGCCGGCTCGTCCGCGGCAACGGCATGCCCAAGTCCGACTTCGCGGAAGAAGGCGTCGGCTGCATCCACTATGGGCAGATTTACACCTTCTACGGGACGTGGGCGACCAAGACGAGGTCCTTCGTCTCGCCCGAGAAGGCTGCGCGTCTCGCCAAGGTCGATCCCGGCGACCTCATTATCACCAATACCAGCGAGAACCTGGACGATGTCTGCAAGGCGGTAGCCTGGCTCGGCACCGACCAAATCGTCACCGGCGGGCACGCCACCGTGCTGAAGCACGAGCAGGACCCGAAGTACCTGTCCTATTACCTTCAGACCCCGCACTTCTTCGCCGAGAAAAAGCGTCACGCGACCGGTACGAAGGTCATCGACGTGTCGGCCAAGAGCCTCGCCAAGATCAATATTCCCGTACCACCGCTGGAAATTCAGCGCGAAATCGTGGTTATCCTCGATCGGTTCAGGGCGCTGGAAGCGGAACTGAAGGAACAGCTAGAAGCGGAGTTGGCAGCCAGGCGTAGCCAATATCATCACTACCGTGATATGCTGCTCAGCTTCGACGATCATACAAATAGCCAAGCAAGAAG
>JAPJRE010000090.1 GCA_030824725.1 Sphingomonas sp. | reverse complement strand
CCCCCATGCCGCCACCCTTAAATGCTGCCGTCGGGTGGCGGGATGGGGGCGCGGGCCGGCGCCGGCAATGCGCTTCGGCGCATTTCCAACCCGTCCCTGATCCGGCGGCGGTATTTCGCCACCTTCTCCCTTTCCCGATCCGGCACAAACGGGCTAGGCCTTGGGTCGCATGGATCTGTACCTTCCCATCGCCAATCTTTCGGTCAACGCGCTCGTCATCGTGGCGCTGGGCCTGGGCGTGGGCCTGCTCTCCGGCATGTTCGGCGTGGGCGGGGGATTTCTCACCACGCCGCTGCTGATCTTCTACGGCATCCCGCCGACGGTGGCGGCGGCCTCGGCGGCCAGCCAGGTGACCGGCGCCAGCGTTTCCGGCGTGTTCGCGCATTTCCGCCGCAAGGGGGTGGACGTGCAGATGGGGGCGGTGCTCGTAACCGGCGGCATCCTCGGCAGCCTGATCGGCGGCTGGCTGTTCAAGCTGCTGCAGGCGAGCGGCCAGATCGATGTGGTGATCGGCGTGCTCTATGTCGTGCTGCTCGGATCGATCGGCGGGCTGATGGCGAAGGAATCGGTCGGCGCGATCCGCGTTTCGCGCGGCGCGCGGGCGCCCAAGGCGCGCAAGCGGCGCCACCATCCGCTGGTCGCCGCATTGCCGTTCCGCTGGCGCTTCTATGCCTCCGGCCTCTACATCTCGCCGCTGGCGCCGCTGCTGCTCGGGCTGTTCGTCGGCGTGCTGACGATGCTGCTGGGGGTGGGCGGCGGCTTCATCCTGGTGCCGGCGATGCTCTACATCCTCGGCATGGGCACGCAGACCGTGGTCGGCACCTCGCTGTTCCAGACGCTGTTCACCACCGCCGTGGCGACGATGGTCCACGCGACGACGACCAAGGCGGTCGACATCGTGCTGGCGATCCTGCTGCTGCTCGGTTCGGTGGTGGGGGCGCAGCTCGGTGCGCGCTTCGCCGCCAAGGCCAAGCCCGAATATCTGCGGCTGCTGCTCGCCGTGATCGTGCTGCTGGTCGCGGCGCGGATGCTGGCGGGCCTCGCCTGGCGACCGGACGAAATCTATTCGGTGGGGGTGGCGTGAAGCGGGCCGGGGCGCTGGCGCTGCTCGCGCCCCTGGTGATGGGGCAGGCCAAGCCCGAGCTGGTGCCCGACGTTTCGCAGCGCGACATCGAGATCGCCTACAGCTTCACCGGTGCCGAGCTGCTGCTGTTCGGCGCGATCGTCTATCCAGGCGGCAGCGCGCCGGCCAAGGGAGAGCGGCCCGCCGAGATTGCCGTGGTGATCAAGGGCCCCACCGAATCGGTGGTCGTGCGCGAGAAATCCAAGGTCGCCGGCATCTGGGTGAATGCCGCGCAGATGCGCTATCGCTCGGCGCCGAGCTTCTACGCCATCGCATCGTCCCGGCCGATCCGCCAACTGGTCGATGAGCGCACGCGGGCGATCTACGAGCTTGGGCTGGATAGCCTGCAGCTCTCCCCCGCCTCGGGCGCCACCCCGCAGATCCAGCAGCGCTTCGACAGCGGCTTGGTCGACCTCAAGCGGCGCAACGGCCTGTTCTACGAGGCGCCCGGCGCGGTGGAGATCACCGGCGGCGTGCTCTACCGCGCGCGGCTCACCATCCCCGCGCGGGTGCCGGTGGGGCGCTTCACCGCCGAGACCTTTCTGATCCGCGACGGCCGCGTGCTGGCGGCGGCGGTGCGCCCGATCGAGATCCGCAAATCGGGGTTCGAGCGCTTCGTCGCGACCAGCGCAGACGAGCATGCCATCGCCTATGGGCTGGTTGCGGTGGGCGTGTCGTTCCTGTTCGGCTGGGGCGCAGGGGCGCTCTGGCGCCGCTTCTGATCGCGAGCACACCCAACATTAACCCCGCCCTGCGCATGCTGCCTCCGCCTTTTTGGGGGATGCGTGATGGAAGGCCAGTTTCGTGTCGGCGGTTTCGAGGGTGACGGCGCAGGCGGCGACCTGCCCATAGGGCGCGGGGCGGCGGCCGCGCGGGCGATCGGTGCGGTGTTCGAGATTGCGGGCGCGTCCAGCCAGGTGCTGCTCGACCTCGCCGAGCTCGATGCGCTGACCCAAAGCGACGATGCCGCGCTCGCCAATGCGGGCCAGGTGGGCGGGCAGGTGAAGATCCGCGTGGGCAGCGCGTGGCTGATCGCGAGCATCCGCTCGGCACGGCTCGACGCCTCGGGCAGCCGTATCGCGGCAGCGATCGATTTCCTGGGCGAAGGCGACGAGGAGAAGCTGACCGGCAAGCTCTACCGCTTCCGCCGCGGTGTGACCCGCTATCCGACGCCCGGCGCCGAGGTGTTTCCGGTCACCACCGCCGATCTCCGCCAGATCTACGCCGCCGACGATCGCGCGCATATCGAGGTGGGCACCGTCTATCCGACCAGGGACATCCGCGCCGCGCTCTATGTAGACGCGATGCTCGGCAAGCATTTCGCGCTGCTCGGCTCGACCGGCACCGGCAAGTCCACCTCGGCCGCGCTGATCCTCCACCGCATCTGCGCGCTGGCGCCGCACGGCCATGTCGTGATGATCGATCCGCACGGCGAATATGCCCGCGCCTTCCAGCACAATGGCGCGCTGTTCGACGTGTCGAACCTGCAGCTCCCCTATTGGCTGATGAACTTCGAGGAACATTGCGAGGTGTTCCTCACCAGCGCGGGCAGCGAGCGGCAGGTGGATGCCGACATCCTTGCCAAGTGCCTGCTCGCCGCGCGCTCGAAGAACCGGGTCGGGCAGGAGATTGGCAAGCTCACCGTGGATGCGCCGGTGCCGTACCTGCTCTCGGACCTCACCAACGCGCTCACGCTTGAGATGGGCAAGATGGACAAGGCGACCGACACGGCGCCCTATCTCCGCCTGAAGAGCAAGATCGACGAGGTGAAGGGCGATCCGCGCTACGCCTTCATGTTCTCGGGCATGCTGGTGGCGGATACGATGGCGGCGTTCCTCGCGCGGATCTTCCGCCTGCCCGGCGACGGCAAGCCGATCTCGATCATCGACGTGTCCGGCGTGCCCAACGAGATCACGAGCGTGGTCGTCGCGGTGCTCAGCCGGATGGTGTTCGATTACGCGATCTGGTCGCGGGGCGAGGCAAGGCGGCCGGTGCTGCTCGTCTGCGAAGAGGCGCACCGCTATGTGCCCAACGAGCGCAACGCCGATGGCTCGTCGGTGGGGCGGATCCTCAGCCGGATCGCCAAGGAAGGCCGCAAATACGGCGTGTCGCTGGGGCTGATCACCCAGCGCCCGTCGGACCTGGCCGAGGGCGTGCTCTCCCAGTGTGGCACCATTCTCTCGATGCGGCTCAACAACGAGCGCGACCAGGCGTTCGTCCGCGCGGCGATGCCCGAAGGCGCGCGCGGCTTCCTCGACGCGATCCCGGCGCTGCGCAACCGCGAGTGCATCGCGGTGGGCGAGGGCGTGGCGACCCCGGTGCGGCTGCTGTTCGACGATCTAGATCCCGCCAAGCGCCCGGCCTCGGACGATCCGCTCTTCTCCGAGCTGTGGCGCGAAGTCGGCGGCGAGGAGGCGATGCTCGAGCGGACGATCCGCCGCTGGCGTGCGCAGGGGCGGTAGAGCTTACTCCGCAGCGTCCTTCTGCACGCCGTGGCCGACGGGGACTGCCATCAGGCCGTGCAGCTTGGCGCGGAACGCACCCAGCGCGCCGCCGGTCAGGCGGCGGACCGAGACGAACGACACCGCACGCGGATTGACCGCCACGCCGTTGCGGGTCGTCTCGAAGTGCAAGTGCGGCCCGGTCGACAGGCCCGAATTGCCGCTGCGGCCGATCTGCTGGCCCTTGCGCACCGACTGGCCGCGGCGGACCATCACCTTGCTCAGATGCGCATAGCCGGTAGCGAAGCCGCCGCCATGGTCGATTCGCACAAGGTTGCCGTAGCCCGAGGCGCCGCCGGCCACACGCACCACCCCGTCGACCGCAGCGAAGACCGGCGAGCCGTAGGGCGCGGCGATGTCGATGCCCTTGTGCATCCGGGTGAAGCCGAGGATCGGGTGCATCCGCATGCCGAAGGCGGAGGAGAAGCGGCCGTTGACCGGCATGGTCATCATGCCCGTCTTGCTGCCGGTGCCGCTGGCGTCGAACCATTCGGTCTTGCCGTCGCTCTCCCAGGGGGCGAGCTGGACACCGTTGGCGCAGCCGGTGACGCCGGCATACATAAGCTGGCCATATTGGACTTCGCCGGTCGCCGCGCGCGCCTGGCCGAGGATCAGGTCGAACTTGCACGACGATCCCAGCTTCGACACCGACACCCGGCTCGCCAGCGTGCGCAGGAAGGTCTCCACCGCCTTGGCCGGCGCGCCGGCGGCACGCGCCGAGCGATAGAGGCTGGATCCGATCAGCCCCTGCACGCGCAGCGGCGTGTGGTCGATCGCGATCGGGATGGACTTGATGGCGAGCGCGGCGCCGGTGCGGACTACCTCGATGCGGCGATCGAAGGCGGCGCGGAAGGCGAGCTTTTCGAGCGGGCGCGGCTGCGACGTGTCCGCGCGGCGGCCCAGCGTCATCTCCAGCACGGTGTTGCGCTGGATCTGGCCGAGCGGCATCGCGCCGGAGACGAGGCTGGCGACGATCCCGGCATCCGCCTCGCCCACGCCCGAGCGCTGCAGCACGCTGCGCAGCATCGTCCCACTGGCCAGTCGCGCCTCATGTTCGATGATCGGGCGTTCGGGGGTGTCGGTGAGCGGCTTCACCAGACTGGTGGCGGCGACGTGGACCCCGGTGCGCGATCCCTTGGCCAGCGGCGCGATCGCCTGCGCCTGCTGCGCCTGTTCGGCTTCGCCGGTCAGCGGGGCGGGGACGATGCCCGTGATCGGCCGGTCGAAGCCGGGCGACAGCATCCAGGTAGCGGCACAGAGGGCGCCGCAGGTGGCAGCGCCGCGGAACCAGGTTCGCGAGCCGATGTCGGCGCCGAGATCGGGTACCAGGTCGAGCATCGCCAGCCGCTGGCCGATCCGGGTAGGGACGACGGCTGGGATCGCGCGCGCCAGGCCACCGCCGCCACCGGCTAGGCCCGAGCCATGATCGTCGCGAAAGAACAAGCCGTGCTGCCCCTAAGACCCGATTGCGCGCGGCAAGAAGCGGCGCGTCCATCGATTCACTCTGGAATCACGGTCTTAAAGTCAAATTAAGTTTGCCACCCGGTGACACCGCACGCGCCGACCCGTGCAGCGCGCGCGGCGAAATGGCCGAGTCGGGCGCAACCGTCACGAAGTCGTGGAAAAGCGGCGGCAAGGAGTTGCCTAATGCCGCGCGGGCGCCGATCTTGGATGTCGACATGAGCCAGTTCTCCCGTTCGCCCGTCACGGCAGTGCTGGGGCCCACCAACACCGGCAAGACCCACCTCGCCGTCGAGCGGATGTGCGGTCATGCCAGCGGCATGATCGGCTTCCCGCTGCGGCTGCTGGCGCGCGAGGTGTACGACCGGGTCGTCCGGATGAAGGGCCCGGCGGAAGTCGCGCTGATCACCGGCGAGGAAAAGATCCTGCCCCCCAAGGCGCGCTGGTTCTGCTGCACGGCCGAGAGCATGCCGCTGGAGCGCGAGACCGCGTTCGTCGCGCTCGACGAGGCGCAGCTCGGCGCCGATCCGGAGCGCGGGCATGTCTTCACCGATCGGCTGCTGCGCGCGCGGGGCCGCGAGGAGACCATGATCCTCGGCTCGGACAGCCTGCGGCCGATGCTCAAGGCGCTGGTGCCCGAGGCGGAGATCGTCGGCCGGCCGCGCTTCTCGACGCTCAGCTATGCCGGGGCGAAGAAGCTCTCGCGCCTGCCGCGCCGCTCGGCGATCGTCGCCTTCTCGGCCGAGGAAGTCTATGCCGTGGCCGAGGCGCTGCGGCGGCTGCGCGGCGGCGCGGCGGTGGTGATGGGGGCGCTGTCGCCGCGCACCCGCAACGCGCAGGTGGCGATGTTCCAGGCGGGCGAGGTCGACTATCTCGTCGCCACCGATGCGATCGGCATGGGGCTCAACATGGACGTGCACCATGTCGCCTTCGCCTCGCTCCACAAGTTCGACGGACGGCGCCAGCGCCGGCTGACCATCGCCGAGATGGCGCAGATCGCCGGCCGCGCCGGCCGCCACCAGAAGGACGGCACCTTCGGCGCGCTGCACGCGGAGGGGCCGAGCGCCTTCACCCCCGAGGAAGTGCTGGCGATCGAAGGGCACCAGGTCCCCAGGCTCGAGCATCTCTACTGGCGCGAGGGCGAGCCCGATTTCGACAGCATCGACGCGCTCATCGGCAGCCTCGAGCGCAAGCCCGAGGCCGAGGTGCTGCGCGCCGCGCCCCAGGCGACCGACCTCGCCGTGCTCAAACGGCTGGCCGAGGAAAGCTGGGTCCGCAATCGGGTGCGCCATCCGCGGATGGTCGCGCGGCTCTGGGCGGCCTGCGGGCTGCCCGATTTCCGCAAGCTCGGCGTCGATCCGCATGCGCGCTTCGTAGGGAGGCTGTTCGGGCATCTGTCCGAGGGGCGCGGGCATGTGCCGCACCAATGGTTCGCCGACGAGATCCAGCGGCTCGACAATATGGGCGGCGATGTCGAGACGCTGGCCGGGCGCATCGCCGCGGCGCGCAGCTGGGCCTATATCGCCCACCGCGCCGACTGGCTGGAGCAGCCGGCGCATTGGGCGGAACGCACGCGTGCGATCGAGGAAAAGCTCTCCGATGCGCTCCACGCCAGCCTCACCCAGCGCTTCGTCGACAAGCGCACCACGGTGCTGCTCCGCCAGATCGGTGCCGATGCCTCCAACCTGCCGGTGACGATCGGCCCCGAGGGCGAAGTGAGCGTCGAGGATCATTCGCTCGGCACGCTGCAGGGCTTCCGCTTCACTGTCGCCGCCGAGGCGCGCGCCGGGGACAAGCGGATGCTGCTCGCCGCCGCCGAGAAAAGGCTGGCGGGCGAATATCGTCGGCGCGGTGCGTCGCTCGCCGAGGCGCCCGATGCGGAGCTGGCGCAGATCGGCACCGCGATCCACTGGCGCGGGCATGACGTCGCGCTGCTCAAGCCCGGCGCAAACTTGGTGCGCCCGCGCGTTCAGCTCGATCGCGCGCTCGACATACTCGATCCGCAGACGAAGGTTGCCGTGCAGGCGCGGCTGGAGCGCTGGTTCGCCGAGCGGATCGCCGCCGATCTGCCCGTGCTCGCCAAGCTCGACGCGATCACCCGCGAAGAAGCGGCGGGGGCACCCCTGCGCGCGCTGGCCAATGCACTGCTCGAGCAAGGCGGGCTGCTGCCGCGCCGTGCAGCCGGGTCAATGCTCGAAGCGCTCGACGGGCCGGCGCGCCATCGCCTCCGCAAGATCGGCATGACGATCGGCACGCTGGACGTGTTCGCGCCGTCGCTGCTCAAGCCCCGCGCCGCCGCCCGGCGCCGCGCGCTGATGGGGTTGGCTGAGGGCCCGCCCGATGCCGCCGTGGTGCTGCCGCGCGATGCGCAGGGTGCGGAGCTCGTCCATGGCTTCCGCCCCTTCGGCGCGCAGGCGGTTCGGGTTGACCTGGTCGAGCGCATCGCGCGTGCGGCGCACGAGGCGCGGCAGGGCCGCAAGCCCTTCGCGCCCGATCCGGCGCTCGCCACCTCGATCGGCCTCAAGCCGGAGACGATCGCACGGCTGATGGCGCAGCTCGGCTTCCGCACCGCGCGCGGCGACGCCGATGCGCCGCAGCGCTGGATCTGGCAGGGCCTCACCCCGCTCGCCAAGCCCAAGCCGGTGGTGGTGCCCGGCAATGCCTTCGCGGCGCTGGCGGCGCTCCGCAATGGCTGAGCCTTTGGGGCATGGGCCGGCGATGCGGCTCGATCGCTTCCTCTGGTATGCGCGGATCGTGAAGACGCGCAGTGCCGCGCAGGCCTTGTGCGAGAAAGGCCTGCTGCGGATCGACGGCCGCCGGATCGAGCGTTCGGCGGTTTCGGTGCGGGTGGGCTCGATTCTCGCCTTCCCGATCCAGGGCAAGGTGCGCGTGCTCCGCATCGAGGCGCTGCCGATCCGGCGTGGGCCGCCGGGCGAGGCGCGGCTGTGCTACGAGGATCTCGTCACCGATCGGGACGTTCAGCCCCTGTCCGATGATTGACGTGCGCGCCCGGCGCGCATAGCAGGGCCCCCGCATTGATCGTTCGCAACCAAGGACCGTTTCCCCAATGACCTATGTCGTCACCGACGCATGCATCCGGTGCAAGTACATGGACTGTGTCGAGGTCTGTCCGGTCGACTGTTTCTACGAGGGCGAGAACATGCTCGTCATCAATCCCAGCGAATGCATCGATTGCGGCGTGTGCGAACCGGAATGCCCGGCCGAGGCGATCCTGCCCGATACCGAGAACGGCCTGGAAAAGTGGCTGGAGCTCAACCGCACCTATTCGGAGCAGTGGCCCAACATCACCACCAAGGGGGAGGCCCCGGCCGATGCCGATGCGATGAAGGCCGAGACCGACAAGTTCGACAAATATTTCTCGCCGAACCCCGGCTCGGGCGACTGATCCCCGGGCGGCGCCTGCCGCCCTCCCGCGATGGGCCCGAAATGGTGCAGCGCGCATGGAATTATGCGCCTTTTGCATGACCTTTCACTGGTAATTTTATTACGAGCGTGTTAAATAGCGCCCGACGAAGGCAAGGACTCGCCTTCGCCCGGAGACGCTAGCGTATGCCCCGTGTTCCCTCGTCCGCCGCGCCTTGCGCGCTTGGGCGGGATCCACACTCCAACCGGGGCCGGTAATTCACGAAAGGTTCCTCGCACATGGCTGCCAAGGCGCTGTCCTTCGATGTCGGCGATTATGTCGTTTACCCCAAGCACGGCGTGGGCCGTGTGATCGAGCTGCAGAAGCAGGAAATTGCTGGGATGCAGCTCGAGCTTTACGTCCTGCGTTTCGAAAAAGAGAAGATGACGCTCCGCGTGCCGACCAACAAGGCCGAGAGCGTGGGCATGCGCAAGCTTTCCAGCGACAAGACGCTTCGCGAAGCGCTCGATACGCTGAAGGGCAAGCCCAAGGTCAAGCGCACCATGTGGTCGCGTCGCGCCCAGGAATATGAAGCCAAGATCAACTCGGGCGACCTCGTGTCGATTGCCGAAGTGGTCCGCGACCTGTTCCGTGCCGACGACCAGCCCGAGCAGAGCTATTCCGAGCGCCAGATCTTCGAAGGCGCGGCCAGCCGCCTCGCCCGCGAACTGGCGGCGATGGAAGAGATCGACGAGCCGGCGGCGCTGGAAAAGATCCTGGAGATCCTGCGCAAGGCCGCAGCTATCCACAACAAGGACAAGGTTCCCGCCTGACGGCGCGGAAGCCGAAGGGTCGGATCAAAAGGGGGCGGAGCCACGGGCTCGCGCCCCCTTTTCGTTACGCCCGGATCGTGTATTGTGTGGGCAACACACGATCCGGGAGGTTCCTCATGCGTCCGTTGCTCGTCCTTGCCCTGCTGCCGCTCGCTACGGCGTGCCATACCAGTTGGGAAGGCAAGGGCACCAAGGTGGAAGCCAGCGGCACCGGCACCAGCCGCAGCTTCGCCGCCCGCGACTTCACGGGCGTTGCGCTGAAGAGCTCGGACGATGTCGATGTCCGCACCGGCGCGGGCTTTTCGGTGACGGCGGAAGGCGACCCGATCGTGCTCGACCAGCTCGACATCCGGCTCGACGGCAAGACGCTCACCGTCGGCCGCAAGGGCAAGGCCGGCATGTTCTGGGACAAGGGTGGCGCGGCCAAGATCCACGTCGTCCTGCCACGGCTGAGCGAGGCCATGGTAGCGGGGTCGGGCACGATGCTGGTGGATCGCGCCGAGGGCAAGTTCGACGGCATGGTCGCCGGCTCGGGCGACCTGACCCTCGTATCGGTTACGGCGCAGGAGGCGTCGTTCTCCATTGCGGGTTCGGGCGACATCACGCTGGCGGGGCGCGCGGACAAGATGGACGTTTCCGTCGCAGGCTCGGGCGGCCTCAAGGGGCGGCAGTTCACCGCGGGCAGCGCGGACATCTCGATGGCCGGCTCGGGCAGCGTGCGCGCAAATGTGTCGGGTGAGGCGTCGGTCTCGATCCTCGGCGCGGGCGACGTCGAACTGCGCGGCGGCGCCAAATGCGAGGTGACCAAGGTCGGATCGGGCGAGGTGACGTGCTCGTGACGGGTGGGGTGCCGGTTCCGGCTCTATCCTAGACGATGGCGTGCCGCCGATCGCCTTTCGGTCCGGCGCACGCCTCAGGGACGCGGCGCGCCATGGGCGACGATCCGGCCGCCCTGCATCACCCAGGCGATCGCGCGGGTGTTGGAAATGGCGCGGCGCGGATCTGCCGACAGCAGCACGAGGTCGGCACGCCGGCCCTTCTCGACGATGCCGATGTCCTTCCGGTGGAGCGCCTCGGCTGCGTTCGCGCCGGTCATGCGCAGGATCGCCTCGGGTGCCAGGCCGGCTTCGGCAAGCAATTCGAATTCCTGGTGCAACCCCTCTCCGGGTACGATCCATTCGTTCGTCAGATCCGTGCCGCTCACCAGCAGCACGCCACCGTCGTGCATGCGCTTGATCCAAGTGAGGAGCTTGGGCCGAGCGGCCTGCCAGCGGCGGTAATCGTCGATGGTCCAGTCCGCCGTCGCGTCCGCGCACTGCTCCCAATCCGCGCGCAGCTCCGGGAAGGCGTTGAGAAACGGGTTGCCGCGATAGCGTCGCTCGGCCGGTGGTGAGAATTTGCCGTCATAGGCGATCAACGTCACGTCGACGGACACCCGTTTCCGCGCCAGGGCGGCGATGAGCTGCCGCCGGGCGGGGGCATCGGGATCGAACGCCTCCAGCCAGTCGATGCGGGATCGAAAGCCACCGCGTGTCTGGATCGCGGCTGCGTACGCCCTGCGCTGCGAAGCGAGAAGGCTGTCGACCGACCAATCGACGCTATGCGCGAGATGATCCACGCCCAGGTCCAGGCCCTTCAACCAGCTCGTACGTTGCAGATGCCCGATCACGGGCACGCGATGCCGATGCGCCTCGTCGACGACAACCGACACCTGATCGGGCTTTAGGCGGGCATAGACCTTGAAATAGTCGGGCCGATAGCGAAGCGCGTCCCGCACGATCCGCCGCAGCTGGTTCGCATTCAGAGCAGGATCGTTGATCAGTTCCGCCGCGGCAAGCGCCCGGGGACCGCGGATCGTGCCGGCGTTGAGGTCGTCGCGCAGCATCAGCCCCGCGACCGTCGGAGTCGCCGGGCTGCGCACCGTGGTGATGCCGAAGTCAAGCGCGCGCGACAGCGCCTTCTCCGAAAGCGCGCGGTCGAAGCGGGGTGGCGCATCGCCGGGCGCACACCGCGGAAACAGGAGATGGGCGTGCATGTCGATGAAGCCGGGCAGCAGAAACTTGCCCCTGCCATCCACAATCATGCCGCTCGGTGGGGGGCCCAAGGCTTTGCCGATGCTCGCGATACGCCCCTCGCGGACCACGACGCGCGCATCCTCCAGCGGCGCGCGCCCGCGTCCATCCAGCACCGTGACATGATCGATGATCGTGCCGCCGCCTGCACCTTCCGCCTGCCCGGTCGAGCAGGCTGCCAAGACGAGGCTCATACTCGCCAGGAGTATAGAATTGATGCCGCTCGTCGTCGGTTCCCGGGCCATGGCGATTAATTGCCGAAGCCCGCCATCGCGTCCAGCGCCAAACGCATCTGCCCGATCACGCCGCGAGCGGGAATCGCAGCAGCTTGCGTTCGGTCGCGACCAGCGCCTCGGCGCCGGGACCCACGGCCCGAACGATCTCCGGATGTCCCGCGTCCAGCCCCCCGGTGAGCGCGCCGAAGGCGGGCAGGATCAGCTTGGTCCCGGTCGCCACGAAGCAGCGGCGGGCGACAGGGCGGCCGCGCACCGTCAGCCGCAGCTTGGGGTGGAAATGGCCCGACAGCTCGGGCCGCGGCTCGCCGGCTTCGGCTTCGTGACGGAGGACCAGGCCATCGACCTCCGCCTCCTCGTGCACCACCCCGCCGCAGTGATCGACCAACACCGAATCATGGTTGCCGGTGATCCAGTGCCAGGCGAGCCTGCCGGTCAGCGCGGTCAGCATGGCGCGGGCCTGCGCGGGCAGGCGCTCGCAGCCTTCGACGTCGTGGAAGCTGTCGCCCAGGCACCAGAGTTCGATCGGCGCGACCCGCTCGACCAAAGCGGTCAGCGCCGAGAGCGTCGCCAGCGTGTCGTAGGGCGGCAGCATCTGGCCGCCGAGCGCGAACCAGCTCGCCTTTTCGAAATGCAGGTCGGCGACGAGCAGCGCCCGCCGCGCCGGCCAGTAGAGCGCGCCTTCGGGCAGCGCGCGAAAGTCATGGCCGGCGAACGAAAGGGGAACCATGGGTCTGCTATCCCGCTTCCGTTCGCCGACGTCAATGCTGCTCAGGCGGCGACCGTCGCACGTTCGGCTGCGGTCGTCTCGCCCAGGGCCCCCAGGATGCGCACCCAGGAGCGGATGCCCTTGTGGAAGCTCTTCAGCTCGTACTTCTCGTTGGGCGAGTGGATATTGTCGTCGGGCAGCGCGAAGCCGACCATCACGCTGTCCATGCCCAGGATCGAGCGGATCGAAT
>JAPJRE010000089.1 GCA_030824725.1 Sphingomonas sp. | reverse complement strand
CGCCAGGGGGAGGAAACGCTTTGACCCGCGCCGCAACGCTCTGGACCTTGCCCGAATCCCCGCTACCCTCCCCCCATCCAACGCATCGGAGGGGAACACCGTGGATCGTCGACACTTCCTCGCATCGTCGAGCACCGCAGCACTGGCAGCCCTGCTTCCCGCCGCGGCCCGCGCCGCCGTGGCCGGCCCCCGCGACGCCGAGATCAACGCCGTCTACAACCAGATCGTCGCCGAACGCATCCAGCGCTCGCCCGAATTCGCCACCTCGCTCGGCTTCGACAAGGGCCCGAATGCCGCGCTCAAGCACAAGCTGAGCGACGGCAGCCCCGCCGCGAAGGCGCGCAACCTCGCCGATACCAAGGCCGCCATCGCCAGGATCGAGGCGTTCGAGCCCGCCAGCCTGTCCGAGAGCGCACGGCTCGATCGCGAAGTGGTGCTCTATTCGCTGCGCAGCGCGACGGTGGCGCAGGACAGGTTCCAGATCGACTCGGTCGGCCGGCCCTTCCCGATCTTCCAGCAGGGCGGCGCCTATTTCTCGACGCCCGATTTCCTCAACACCAGCCACACCATCGTCACCCAGGACGATGCCGAGGCCTATCTCGATCGCCTCGACGCCTTTGCCGGCACGCTCGACCAGGACACGGCGGACCAGAAGGAAGCCGCGGGACGGGGGCTGGTGGCACCGGTCTTCTGCCTCGAGCTGACGCTCGCCCAGATGGCCAAGCTGCGCCAGCCCGATCCGGCCGCGAACACCCTCACCCAGTCGCTGGTCCGCCGCGCCGCCGCCAGGCAGTTGCAAGGCGACTGGCAGGGCCGCGCCGCGAAGATCGTCGGCGACAAGGTCTATCCCGCGCTCGACCGCCAATATGCGCTGATCCAGGCGCTTCACGCCAAGGGCCGTCCCTCGGCCGGCCTGTGGGACGTGCCGCGTGGACAGGAAATCTACGCCGCAGCGCTGGAGCAGTGGACGACCACCAGCTTCACCCCCGATCAGGTCCACAAGATGGGCCTCGAACAGGTGGCGGAGATCAGCGCCAAGCTCGATGCGCTGCTGAAGGCGCAGGGGCTGACCAAGGGCAGTGTCGGCGAACGGCTGACAGCGCTCAACGAACGGCCCGACCAGCTCTATCCGGACACCGCCGAGGGACGGGCGGCGCTGATCGCGGGGCTGAATACCAGCGTACAGGAAGTCGCGGCGCTGCTGCCCAAGGCGTTCCTCAACCCCAACAAGGCGCCGCTCGAGATCCGCGCGGTGCCGGTGGAGATCCAGGACGGCGCATCCAACGGCTATTACACTCGCGCCGCGCTGGATGGCTCGCGCCCGGCAATCTACTGGATCAACCTCAAGAGCGTGGGCGACTGGCCGAAATACTCGCTGCCGTCGCTCACCTTCCACGAAGGCCTGCCGGGGCATCATCTCCAGATCAGCACCGCGCAGGCGGCGGAAGGGCCGCTGATCCGCAAGTTCGGCTTCTTCAGCGCCTATACCGAGGGCTGGGCGCTCTATGCCGAGCAGCTGGCCGACGAGATCGGCGCCTATCACGGGCCGCTGGAGCGCGCCGGCTATCTCCAGTCCTTCCTGTTCCGCGCGGCGCGGCTGGTGGTGGATACCGGCATCCACACCAAGAAGTGGAGCCGCGAGCAGGCGACCGACTATCTGGTGGCGACCACCGGCTTCCCCCGCGCCCGCTCGCAGCGCGAGGTGGAACGATACTGCACCCAGCCGGGCCAGGCCTGCGCCTACAAGCTCGGCCACATCGCCTGGACCCGCGCCCGCGCCAACGCGCAGAAGATCGCCGGGCAGAAGTTCGATCTCCAGCAGTTCCACGAGGTGATCCGGCTGGGCGCAATGCCGCTCACCATGTTCGAACGGTTGGTGGAGGAGCGCGCCAAGGCGATGGCGTGATGCAAGGTTCGCGCGCGGGCCGGTGGCCTTCGAACTCCCCGGCCCGCGCGCAGGATCAGGCGGCCTTCGTCGCCTGATCCATGAGCTTCCTGGCCAGCGCGATCGCGTCTGCCTCCTTCATCTTGCCCGCCTGCACGTCGTCGGCGATTTCGAGCAGCCGGCTGGCGATCACCGTGCCCGCCTGCGCCGCCTCGGTGATGCGGATGCCGCCCTTGGCGTTGGCAATGCGATCCCATTCGGCGCGGATCGCCGCCCAATAGCCCTTGGTCGCCGCCCAATAGGCGTCGGCCGCCTGCACGTCATAGCCGTCGAAGCGGGTATAGCTGTTGAGCACATATTCCTGGACGACCGGCTGCAGCTTGCTGTCGATCACGCCCATCTTGGTGTTGTCCTGCCAGTGGATCCAGCCGTTCGGGGTCGGCTGGTGGCGGTTGATGCCGAGATAGCGGTCATAGACGGGCCCGCGCACCGCGTCGCGCCGGGCGAGCGGGCGCCAGGTCCAGCCCGAGCGCCAGCGCCGCACGCCCGCTTCGGCGGTCCACTGGCCCCAGCTGCCATAGCGCGGGCTGTCGTCGACCTGGTAGACGGTCTGCGACCAGCGGCCGCGGCGCATCGCCTCGGGTACCGCTTCCCACTTCCATTCGTTCGGTCCGGCATAGACGAGCACGCGGACGGGTTCATAGTCCCAGTCCTGGCGCCAGTGCTTGATCACCATGGTCTTGCCGCCCTGCTCGACCACCAAGAGGTGCTGGAGCACGATGCGGCGGCCGCTGTCCTCGATCACCCGCACCACTTCGTTGCCGCCGGAAATCGCGCGGTCGATCGGGGTGTAGTCGGCGCGCCAGGCGGTCGATTCCTGCATGTCGAACCGCACCTTGAAGGTGCCCGCCATGGCAAGGATGTCGCGCCGGTCGGCCTCGAACGACGCCTGTTCCTCCGCGGCGGAGCGCGGTTTCACGGGCCCGTCCGCATGCGCGGGAAGCGCCGGCAGCAGGGCCGCAAGGCTGAAGGCCAGCAGGCCAAAGGATCGAAACTTCATGATGTCCCCTCCGATGCTCAGAAGCGGTAGCTGATCGAGACGCTGCCGTTGCGTCCCGGCTGGGTGTAGGCGTCGGTGACGGTCGAGCTGGCGGCGAGGCCGCGCACGTCGTTCCACCAGGCATATTTCAGATCGAACAGGTTGAAGACGCCGGCACGCAGCGTGAGCCCCTGGGTCAGCCGCACGAAGGCGGTCGCGTCGACGATGGTGAAGGCATCCGGCCGGTAGCAGGCGGCCGTGCACACGCCCGTCGTGGCGCTCGCCTCCTTGCGGGTGCTGTGCGTCACGGTCAGCTGGCCGCCAAAGCCCCCGTCCGGCGCGCGATAGCCGAGCCCGCCGACGATCTTCGCGGGATCGACGGTCGAGAGCGACGCCTTGGCGCCGTTCCGGATCACGTCGCCATCGGCATAGGCGAAGGCGAGATTGGCGCTGAAGCCGCGGCCGAGCTGCGCATCCACCCGGCCTTCGATGCCGTTCACCCGCGCCTCGTCGAGGTTGATGAACTGGTAGACCGCCGGGTTGGCGGGCGTGAACGCGCCGCCCACCACTTCCTGCGAGATGAAGTTGTCGTAATCGGCATGGAAGCCGGTCAGCTGCACGCGCACCCCGCCGCCGCCGAAGCGGATGCCGCCTTCCACGCTGCGGCTGGTCTCTGGCCGCAGGTTCGGATTGGGCTCCGAGCGGTAGCCGAAGGCGAGGTTCTGGAAGAACTGGTTGACCTGGCTCGGCTCGGGCGCCTTGAAGCCCTGCGCATAGTTGGCGAACAGGCTCAGCCCGCTCCCCAGCGCCACCGTCGCGCCGATCTTGGGCGAAACGCGCGAGCCGCTCTGGCTCGCCGAGTTGAACGCCGGCAGCGCCGCATCCTTGTTCGGGTCGAGCGCATAATGGTCGAAGCGCAGCGCCGGAAACAGCGTCACCGGCCCGAGGCTGATCTCGTCCGAGACGAACAGGCCGGCCAGCGTGAAATCGGTGATCGGGAAGGCGCGGGTGGGATAGGTCTCGCCCGCCGGTGGCACGGTGCCGTCGCGAATGCCCTCCTGCCGGGTGCGGCTGGCATCGGCGCCGACGATCAGCCGGTGGCGGAGCGCGCCGGTCTCGTAGCCGAACACGATCTCGCCCGATCCGCCGAACACGCGGTTGTCAAAGGTGTTGAGGCGGGTGCGATCGGCGAGCGTGGCGCGATCCTCGGCGGAGAACTGGCGGTCCTCGGCCTGCTGCCAATAGAGGCTGAGCCGCGTGCGCTGGACCGCGCCCTGCCCCGCCCAGGTCCAGTCGAACGCCGCGCGCTTGCGCCTGGTGCTGTCGTTGGCGGTGGTGCCGGCGACACTCGCGCTGACGCTGGTCAGCACGTTGCTGTCGAGATGGTTGTCCAGATATTCGCCGGTCAGCCGCAGCTTGTGGCCGTTGCCCGCCGCATAGACGATCCGGCCGAGTAGCGCGTTCGAATCACCGTCCTGCGGATTCGCCCTGGTGCGCGCTGCCCCGCTGCCGCCGACACTGCCCTGGTTCTCCAGTTCGGCAAAATCGCGGCGGGTATAGGCGACCATCGCCGACCAGTCGCCGGACTTGCCTGCCAGGATGCCCGTCTCGCTCCATTCCTGGTCGGAGGACTGGTAGCCGGCGCGGACCAGCCCGCCTACCGACTTGTCGCCTGCCAGGAAGTCGCTCGGGTCGGCGGTGGTGAAGCTGATCGCGCCGGCGAGCCCGTCGCTGCCATACAGCGCCGAGGCGGGTCCGCGCAGGATCTCGACCGACTTGACGAGGCCGAGATCGACATAGTCGCCGCGGCCGACGCTCTGCGCGCCGAAGCTGAAACCATCGGGCACGCGCACGCCGTCCACCTGGATCAGCACCCGGTTGCCGCCGATGCCACGCACGATGAACCCTTCGTTCCCCGCGCGGCCGGTGGTGCCCGATGCCGCGCCGAACCGCGCCGGCTGGCGCGGCACGCTTACGCCCGGCTCGAAGCGCACCAGGTCCTTGACGTCGTTCACCAGCTGGTCGGCCATCTTCTCGTCGGTGACGACGGTGACGGTCGCAGGCACCTTCTGCGTGTCGGTCGCGAGGCGGGTTGCCGTGACGGTGATGGTGGCGGGATCGGGCACAACCGCGGCATCGGTCGCGACGCGGTCCTGCTGCGCCTGGGCAAAGACCGGCGCGGCAGACAGGTACGCGAACAGGCTCGCCGCCCCGGCAAGGCGGGCGATGGAATGGATCACAAAATCTCCCCTTATTTGATACTGCAACTGATTCGCAGTTGCTATAGCTGCAAAGGAGATGCTGTCAAACCCTGGCCGTAACGACCCGGTGCCGAAGGATAGGTTGCCGCGGGCGGAACCGGCCGCCACAAGGGCGGTTGCCCTTCCGTGTCCGTGAGCCGCCCATGTTCCGATTGCCCCGCACCGCCACTGCGCCGTTCTGCCCATCGGAGGTGCGCGGCACCGTGAGCGTGCCGGCCAACCTGCCCCCGCTCGCCAAGCTGCTGCGCTATATGGGCCCGGGCCTGCTGGTATCGGTCGGCTATATCGATCCGGGCAATTGGGCGACGGACATCGAGGCAGGCTCGCGCTACGGCTATGGCCTGTTGTTCGTCATCCTCGCCTCCAGCGCGGCGGCGATGCTGCTGCAATCGCTGTGCGCACGGCTGGGCATCGCCACCGGCCGCGACCTCGCCCGACTGGTGCGCGACCGCTATTCGCAGGGGGTCGCCAAGTTCCTCTGGGTGTTCGCCGAGCTCGCGATCATCGCGACGGACGTCGCCGAAGTGCTGGGCAGCGCGCTCGCCTTCCAGCTGCTGCTCGGCATTCCCTTGTGGATCGGCGTGCTGATCACCGCGCTCGACGTGGTGATCGTGCTGAGCCTCAAGGGCCAGGGCTTTCGCCAGATGGAGGCGATCATGCTGGGCCTTGTCGGCACGGTGGCGGCGTGTTTCGTGGTGCAGCTGTTCCTCTCGCCCCCGGACGGCGCCGCGGTGCTGGCGGGCATGATCCCCGATCCCGCCCGCCTCGCCGACCCGCATGCGCTGTACCTGGCGATCGGCATCCTCGGCGCGACGGTGATGCCGCACAATCTCTACCTGCACAGCTCGGTGGTGCAGACCCGCGTCTCGGGCGCCGACGAGGCCAGCCGCAGCGAAGCGGTGCGCTACGCCCAGTTCGACATCATCGCCGCCCTGCTCGCCGCCACCTTCGTCAACGCCGCGATCCTGATCGTCGCGGCCTCGGCCTTCCACGCCAACGGCAATACCGGCGTGCGCGAGATCGAGGATGCGTATCGCCTGCTCGTCCCCGCCACCGGCGCCGCCATTGCCGCGCCGCTGTTCGGCATCGCATTGCTCGCCTCGGGGCAGAGCGCGACCTTTACCGGCACCATCGCCGGCCAAGTGATCCTGGAGGGGTTCCTCGACCTCAAGATCCCGTGCTGGGTCCGCCGGCTGATCACCCGCGGGCTGGCGCTGGTCCCCGCGCTGATCGGCGTGCTGCTGCTCGGCGACGGTGCGGTGGGTCGGCTGCTGGTGCTGACCCAGGTCGTGCTCTCCGCCGGGCTGCCCTTCGCGATGGCGCCGCTGCTGCTGCTCACCGCCGACCGAAGCCTGATGGGCCGCTTCGCCAGTCCCGCCTGGCTGCAGGCGATCGGCTGGCTGCTGTTCGCCGGGATCACCGGCGCAAACATGTGGCTCGTCGCCAGCCTGTTCGCCTGACGCGCGCCCGCTCGACGGGCTGTTCCGGCAGCGCTACAGAGCGCGCGTGATGAAACGTCCCCAGCTTTCCGTCGTCGTCCCCTGCTACAACGAAGAAGCATGTCTTGACATGCTCCACGGCCGCGTCAGCGCCGCCGCGCGCGCCGCAGTGGGCGAATCCTACGAGATCGTCTTCGTCAACGACGGGTCGCGCGATCGCAGCTGGGAGGTGATGCAACGCCTGTCCGCCGCCGACCCGCACCTCGTCGCGATCAACCTGTCGCGCAACCACGGCCACCAGCTCGCGCTGACCGCGGGCCTGGACCTGTGCGCCGGCGAGCAGATCCTGATCATCGACGCCGATCTGCAGGACCCGCCCGAGCTGCTGACCGAGATGCGCGAAACCATGGCCGCGCAGGGCGCCGACGTAGTCTATGCCGTGCGCCGCAAGCGCGAGGGCGAAAGCCTGTTCAAGAAGGCGACGGCGGCGATCTTCTACCGCATGCTCGATCGCATCACCGACACGCCGATCCCGCTCGACACCGGCGACTTCCGCCTGATGAGCAGGCGGGCGCTCGATGCGCTGCTGTCGCTGCCCGAGCAGGCGCGCTTCATCCGCGGCATGGTCGCCTGGATCGGCTTCCGCCAGGTGCCCTTCGTCTATGACCGCCATGAGCGGCATGCGGGGGAGACCAAATACCCGCTCGGCAAGATGATCCGCTTTGCGCTCGACGCGATCACCGGCTTCTCGACCGCACCCCTGCGCTTCGCCAGCCATGTCGGTTTGCTGCTGACGGCGGCCTCGGTGCTGCTGATCCTCTACATCCTGATCGCCTGGGCGATGGGCCACGCGATCCAGGGCTGGACCTCGACCATGCTGGTCGTCGTGATCCTGGGCGCGGTCCAGATGTTCGTGCTGGGGATGATCGGCGAGTATCTCGGGCGGCTGTACGTCGAGTCGAAGCGCCGGCCGCTGTACCTGATCGCCGATGTCGCCGGGCCGGTGCAGGGCCATGCCTCGCTCGGCTATCGCCATCAGGATTCGGGCGCGATCAGCGTGTCGCCCCAGGCCCGGCACAACGACGCGGCGGAGTAAGTCGGGCAACCACCCTCATCCTCCCATCGCTGCGCGATGGGCCCCTCCCTCTCCCAAAAGGAGAGGGGTTAAAGTCCCTCTCCCTTTGGGAGAGGGAGGGAGCCGCGAAGCGGCGGAAGGGTGAGGGTGGCCCACCCGTCCTTTATGGCCCTCAGCCCTTCGGCTCGGCGATCACGATGATCGACAGCCCCGGCGGCATCGGCAGACGGCCGAGCAAATGCCGCTCCAGCCCGAAGATCGCCTCGAACGCCTTGTTGAGCACGGCCGGCGGCGGCGAATCGTCGCTGTCGTCCTTGCCCATCAGCTTGCCCGCGAAGCGCGCCGCCACCGCCACCGGGAACAGCAGCGAGTTGAACCAGCGCAGCTTGCGCCACTTCAGCCCCGCCTTCTCCAGCGACGCGAGCAGCGTAGCCTTGGAATAGCGGCGCTTGTGGTGGTTCACCACGTCGTGCGCGCTCCACATCCACTGGTGGGCCGGCACGGTGATCAGGATCTTGCCGCCAGGCTTGAGCACGCCGGCCATCGCCTTGAGCGCCGCCACATCGTCCTCGATATGCTCGACCACGTCGAGCACCGCGATCAGGTCGTAGCTGCCGGGCTCCACCCCGGTCAGCTCGGGCAGCGGCGACGAACCCACCGGCTTGCCCAGCCGTTCGCTGGCGATCGCACGCGCCGCCGGATCGATCTCGATCGCGTCGACCTCGCCGAACGCGCCGAGCATCGGCAGGTTGTGCCCGGTGCCGCAGCCGATCTCGAGGATCTTCGCGTCCTTCGGTACCGCGCCGTAGCGCGCCAGATAGTCGGCAAGGATGTCGCGGCGGGCGCGGTACCACCAATGGGTGGAGTCATGCGCCGCCATGCGGTCGTAAACGATACGGTCCATTCAGCCGAAAACCCACAAACGGTTGAGTGCAAAGGTCGCGAAAGGCGTGACGAACACCGCCGGCACCAGCGGCCACCAGGTGGGGCCGTGTACCCAGGGGCCGGTCAGCACCCAGGTGAAGGCGGCGTTCATCAGCATGCCCGCCGATTGCACCGTGAAGAACTTGAACTTGAGCGCCGCATTTTCCTCGGCGCCATGCCCCTGGAAGCTCCAGCGGCTGTGAAAGACATAGCCGAACACCACCGCGACGAAAAACCCCGCCACCGAGGCGAGCACCGGCCAGATCACATAGGTGGCGAGCGGCCAATAGACGGCCGCGTACACGACGGTGGAAAGCCCGCCCACGATCACGAAGCGGATCAGCTGCTGCACCACCGGCTGGGCCAGCAGCGTTTCAATCCTGTGCAGTACCGCCGTCACTCTCGCTTGCCCTTGGACCCTGCCCCGCCCTAATGCGCACCAGCATCCGAGGAAAGCGATTTTGACGCCCATCCCTACCCGGCTTTTCCGCCTTCGAGACGAATTGGACCGTAACTGGCTGGGCTGGACGCTGGTCGCCTGGGCGTGCGTGGTCGTCTGGTTCCTGCAGCAGCGCCAGGGCAACATCTACTGGCTGACGCTGGGCGACACCGACGACAATATGCGGCTGATGCAGGTCCGCGCGCTGCTGGCGGGCCAGGGCTGGTACGATCTGCGCCAGTACCGGATGGACCCGGCGCTGGGCGGATTCGACATCCACTGGTCGCGGATCGTCGACCTGCCGATCGCCGGGCTCATCCTGCTGCTCAAGCCATTTGTCGGCATGGCCACGGCGGAGAAATGGGCGTGTGGGCTCGCGCCGCTGCTGCCGCTGTCGATCACCATGACCGGGCTCGCGCTCACCGTGCGCCGGCTGGTCGCGCCGCTGGCATGGCCGATCGCGCTGATGCTGCTGTTGAGCGTGTGCACGACGACGCTGCCGATGTATGCGCCGCTGCGCATCGACCATCACGGCTGGCAGCTCGCCGCGCTGGCGATGACGGTAGCAGGCATCGCCGATCCCAAGGGCGCGCGCGGCGGGGCGGTGGTCGGGCTGGCCAGCGCCTTCTCGCTGTCGATCGGGCTGGAGCTGCTGCCCTTCTGCGCAATGGCCGGGGCAATCCTCGCGTTGCGCTGGGTTTGGGATGCGGCCGAGCGGCCCCGGCTGATGGTCTATGGCCTCACGCTGGGCGGCGGCTCGGCGATCGGCTTTGCGGCCTTTGCCTCCTATGCCAACCAGGCGATGCGCTGCGACGCGCTGACGCCGGTGTGGCTGAGCGTACTGGTCGTGGCGGGCGCGCTGCTGGTGGCGTTGACGCTGGCCAACCCCGCCTCGCGCTGGGTGCGGCTGGCGCTGGCGCTGGTCGCCGGCGGGCTGATCGTCGCGGGCTTCGTCCATTTCTTCCCGCAATGCCTCGGGCGCCCCGAACAGGTTTCGGACGAGCTCTACAACACCTGGCTGTCGAACGTCCGCGAGGCGCGGCCGATCTACCGCCACCCGGCCGACACGGCGGTGCCGGTCGCGATCGTCGCGGGGCTGGGCCTGCTCGGCGCCCTGCTCGCGGTGTGGAACGCGCGGCGCAGCCCCAGGCTGGTCGGCTGGGTGGCAATCGCGCTGTTCACCGCCTTCGCCGGCGGGATGCTGCTGTGGCAGATGCGCGCGGCGCCGGGTGCGCAGTTGCTCGCTGTGCCCGGCATCACCGCGCTGATCTGGATCCTCGTGCCCCTGCTCGTCCGGCGCGGCCCGCTCTGGGTGCGGATCGGCGTGACGGTGCTCGCCTTCGCCATCGTCGGCGTCGTCGCCAGCGGCGTGAAGATGCCCTGGGCCAACAAGACCGCCTCCAAGCCCGGCAGCGACAAGGTGCGCCAGGCGAACATCGCGTGCACCCGCACCTCGCAGCTCCGCACGCTCGATGCGATTCCGGCTGCGACGATGTTCACCCAGGTCGATCTCGGGCCGCGACTGATCGTGGTGACCCACCACAATGCCATCGCCGGGCCCTATCACCGCAACGGTCAGGCAATCCTCGACGTCCACCATGCCTTTACCGGCACCGCCGACGGCTTCCGCCGGATCGCCGCGCGCCACCAGGCCGCGTACCTGCTGCTCTGCCCGAACATGGCAGAGACGACCGTGTACCGCGCGCACAATCCGGTGGGCTTCTACACCCAGATCGCCAAGGGGAACGTGCCGGACTGGCTGGCGCCGGTGGCGCTGCCCGACGGCTCGCCCTACAAGCTGTGGAAGATCCGCTACCAGGGGCAGTGACCCCGCACCCGGATGGACGGAAGGGGCATGGCGCGGCTACAGCAGCCGCCATGCCCGCAACCCCCGCCTGGCCACCGCAATCCGCCCCTCGCCTGTTCGTCGAAGGCCCGCTCGAACCCGGCCTCCGCCGGATCGACGGCCCGCAGGCGCATTATCTGGGCTCGGTGATGCGGCTGAAGCCGGGCGAAGCGGTGAAGCTGTTCGACGGCACCAGCGGCGAATGGCTCGGCATCGCCCGCGACGTGGGCAAGCGCGACCTGACGCTGGAGATCACCGAGCAGCTGCGCCCGCACGAAGCGGTGCCGGACCTGTGGCTCTGCGCCGCGCCGATCAAGAAGGGGCGCATCGACTGGGTGGCCGAAAAGGCCTGCGAGCTGGGCGTGGCGCGCCTCGTGCCGGTGCTCACCCGCCGCACGGTGATCGACCGGCTCAACCTCGATCGCCTGCGCGCCCACATGATCGAGGCCGCCGAGCAATGCGGCCGCACCGCCCTGCCCGAACTGGTCGCGCCGGTGAAGCTGCCCGCCCTGCTCCGCGACTGGCCGGCGGAGCGCGCGCTGTTCTTCGCCGACGAGACCGGCGGCGTGCCCGCGCTGGAGGCGATGCGCGCCCATCCCGGCCCTGCCGCGATCTTGGTCGGACCCGAGGGCGGATTCGACGCCGAGGAACGCGAATCGATTCGCGCCGTTCCGCAAGCCGTCGGCATCGCGCTCGGCCCCCGCATCCTGCGGGCGGAAACCGCAGCGGCGGCGGCGGTGAGCCTGTGGATGGGCGCCGCCGGCGACTGGTAAACCGAACGGTACAAAAATCCGCTGGCGTCGTTTCGCCGGCATCGCTAAGGGCGCGAAAATGAGCACCAAGACCGTTTCGACCAAGACCGCGGCGGTCATCGAGGATCGCGCCCAGCTGGTGGAATATTTCGTGCACGGCGAGAAGCCGGCCGAGCGCTGGCGCATCGGCACCGAGCATGAGAAGTTCGTCTACTGGATGGACGGCAGCCACCGCGCGCCGAGCTATGAAGAGCGCGGCGGCATCCATGCGCTGCTGATCGGCCTCACCGAGTTCGGCTGGAAGCCGATCTATGAGGGCGAGCATGTCATCGCCCTGTCCGGCCCCGACGGCGCGATCAGCCTGGAGCCCGCCGGCCAGTTCGAGCTTTCCGGCGCACCGCTGGAAAACCTGCACGACACCTGCGCCGAGACCGGCCGCCACCTCCGCCAAGTGAAGGCCGTCGGCGATCGGCTCGGCATCGGCTTCCTCGGCATGGGCATGTGGCCGGACAAGACCCGCGCCGAGCTGCCGATCATGCCCAAGGGCCGCTACGCAATCATGCTGCGCCACATGCCGCGCGTGGGGAGCCTCGGGCTCGACATGATGCTGCGCACCTGCACCATCCAGGTGAACCTGGACTATGCCAGCGAAGCCGACATGGCGAAGAAGTTCCGCGTCGGCCTGGCGCTGCAGCCGCTGGCGACCGCCTTGTTCGCCAACTCGCCCTTCACCGAAGGCAAGCCCAACGGCTATCTCTCCTATCGCAGCCATATCTGGTCGGACACCGATCCGGCGCGCACCGGCATGCTGCCCTTCGTGTTCGAGGACGGCTTCGGCTATGAGCGCTATGCCGACTATGCGCTCGATGTGCCGATGTACTTCGTCTACCGCGACGGCACATATATCGAC
>JAPJRE010000088.1 GCA_030824725.1 Sphingomonas sp. | reverse complement strand
GGCTGACGCGCTGCTCGGCGGTCTTGCGCGCGAGATAGGGGGGGATCGCGTCGCGCGCCGGCGGGCGATTGACGAGCACGACGTCGCGCTGGAGGGCGGCGATCCGCACCGCCTGGCGCGCCCGGCCGGTCTCGCGCAGCGCCGGCAACAAGATGCTCCACAACGCGGCGGGCCAGATCGGCGTGCTGGAGGGTAATGGCGGCATGTTGCGGGGCGGCTTGCCCTGGCAGCCGGTCCATGACGGCACCCGCCTGGTGCACAATCCGTTGCGGCTCACCGTGGTGATCGAGGCGCCGACCAGCGCGATCGGCGAGATCCTCGCGCGGCACGACGCGGTGCGCGCGCTCTTCGACCATCACTGGCTGCGCCTGCTGGCGATCGATCGCCGTATCGCCTGGGTGCGGGCGCATCAGGGCACCAGCCCCTGGCGGCGTGCGGCGCTGGAGACGGCCCTGGCCGAGGATCCGGTGGCGATCGCCAACCAATCGAGATGCTGCGCCACCTGCTGCTCCCGCCCAGCACGGCCTATGCCATCCTTGCCGGAGCGTCGGCGCGCTGACGGAGAAGACCGTAGGCGAAGCGGCATCGATTATGCTTCAATGCAAAGCTGTATGGACCTGAAAAATCCCGGCTTCGAACAGCAGATCAGCTTGCGGCAGTTGCGCTATCTGGTCGCACTGGCCGAGCAGGCCAGCTTCACCCGGGCGGCAGCGGCCGCCGGGGTGAGCCAGCCCTCGCTGTCCCAGGCAATTCGCCAGCTCGAGGATGCGCTGGGCGCGCCGCTGGTCGAGCGCGGGGCCCGTGCCCATCTCACGCCGCTCGGGCGCGAGGTGGCGGCGCGCGCGCAGCGCATCCTGCTTGAGGTGCGCGATCTCGGCGAACTCGTCGAGGCGGGGGACGCGGAATTGCTGGGCACCATCCGGCTTGGCGTCACCCCCACGGTGGGCGCCTATCTGCTGCCGCGGCTGGTGGCGCGGCTCCACCAGCAGTTCCACGAGCTGCGCGTTCATGTCCGCGAGAATTCGCCCGCGCTGCTGGTGGAGGGGCTGGCCGCCGGCGCGCATGACGTGATTCTGGCGCAACTGCCGTTGCAGTCGCCGGGCACGCATGCCGAGCGGCTGTTCCGCGAACCGCTGCTGCTCGCCATGGCGGCCGATCATCCGCTGGCCGCCCGCGACACGATCCGCCGGGAGGATCTGGCGGGGCAGGATCTGCTGACGCTCCAGCGCGGCTACCGCCTTGCCGATCAGACCATCGCCATCGCCGAGGAGGCGGGCGCCCAGGTCCGCGAGGATTATGAAGGCACCAGCCTCGATGCGATCCGCCAGATGGCGGGCATGGGCATGGGGCTGGCGGTGCTGCCGGAGCTCTATGTCCGCCAGGAGATCCGGCCCGGCGATGACGTGGTCGCACGGCCCTTCCATGCCGGCCGCCACTATCGCGAGCTCGGGCTGCTGTGGCGCAGTGGGGTGGCGCGGGCCGCCGCCTATAAGAGACTGGCGCAGGAACTGGTCGCCTGCGCCCAGGATATAGGAATTTCCTATCGGTGATATAGCTGGCGCGCCATTGTGCTTATGAGGCGCCGCCCGCATCTGACCGACCGTGAAGGGAGACGGCATGGCGATGGCGAAGCAGAAGATCGGCTGGGCGCAGGTACGCGGCTGGCTGGGCGAGGTGATCGGGCCCGATGGCGGCTATCTGCGGCTGGCGATGGTCTATGGTATTGCGATCAGCCTGCTTTCGCTGGCGACGCCGATCTCTGTGCAGCTGCTGATCAACAGCGTCGCCAAGATCGCGCTGCCCGCGCCGCTGATCACGCTCTCCGCGCTGCTCTTCACGCTGCTGCTGATCGTGGTGATCCTCTCGGCACTTCGCGTCCATATCATGGCGCTGTTCGAGCGGCGGATCTTCGCACGCACCATGGCGGAGATCACCATCCGCGCGGTGCATGCCCGCAATCCCTTCTTCGCCGATGCCCGCCGCGTCGACCTGTTCAACCGCTATTTCGACCTGATGACGGTGCAGAAGAGCGTGCCGAGCCTCGTCATCGGCGGCTTCACCATCCTGCTGCAATCGGTGGTGGGCCTGGTGGTGACGAGCTTCTACCACCCGTTCTTCCTCGGCTTCAACGTCATCCTGATCGCGCTGGTCTGGCTGATCTGGCAGCTCTGGTCGCCGGGTGCGATCCGCTCGGCGGTGGCGCTCAGCCATGCCAAGCATGATGCGGCGCGCTGGTTGGAGGGGCTGGGCACCTCCAACGGCTTCTACAAGTCGAGCCGCCATCTCGACTTCGCGATGGACGGTTCGGAGACGATGACCGCCGCCTATGTCGCCGCGCATCGCCGTCACTTCCGCTTCAGCTTCACCCAGACCTGCGCCTATCTGCTGCTCTACGCCACCGCCAGCGCGGCCCTGCTGGCGATGGGCGGCTGGCTGATCCTCCAGGGCCAGCTCTCGATCGGCCAGCTGGTCGCCGCCGAGCTGATCCTGTCCGGCGTTTTCTACGGTCTGGGCCAGCTCGGCCATTATCTCGACGCCTTCTACGACATGGTCGCCGCAGCCGAGGAAGTGTCGCTGCTCTACGCCATCCCGCACGAGACGCACCGTCGCAGCAGCGAGGCGCCGGGCAATGGCGAGGTGCGCCTGCGCGAGGTGGAGGCCGGCGACGCGCGCATCGACCTGACCATCCCGGCGGCCAGCCAGCTGGTGGTGGTCGGCGCGCCGACGATGGACAGCCGGCTCGCCATGCTGCTCAAGCGCAACCTCCAGCCCGATCGCGGGCTGGTGATGGTGGGCGGCGTCGATCTCGAGGCGCTCGACGTCTATCGCCTCCGCTCGGACGTGATCGTGCTCGATCGTCCGACGATCGTCGAGATCAGCATCCGCGACTATCTTGGGCTGGCCGGGGCCGGCATCCCGGCGGGCAAGGTGCTCGATGCCCTTGCGCTGGTTGGGCTCGACGCCCGCATCGGCCAGCTGGCCGAGGGCATGGAGACCCCGCTCGCCGCCTCGGGCTATCCGCTGTCGATCGGCGAGCTGATGGCGCTCAAGCTGGCCAATGCGCTGCTCGCGCGGCCGCGGGTGCTGCTGCTCGGCCCGCTCTACGATCTGATCCCCCCAACTCGATTGACCGCCGCGCTCGATGCGCTGCGCGACGCAGGAACCACCGTGCTCCTCTTCACTGGTCGCCCCGAGGCGATCCGCCGCGACGGCTATCTTTGGCTGGGCAAGACCAGCCAGGTACGTTTCGAAACGCTTGACGCGCTCCGCGCCACCCTCACTGCGCAGGAGGCAGGCAATGCCCTTCAGGCCTGACCATATCGGCCACTTTCCGACGCTGGCCGGCATGCGCCCCCCGCGCATCGCCCGCGCGATCGCCTGGATGATCGTGATCGCCGTCGCGCTGCTCGGCGTGACGATGGTCTATGTTCCCTGGGTGCAGACCGCGGCGGGGCGGGGGCAGATCGTCGCGCTGGATCCGCACGATCGGGTCCAGTCGGTCACCGCGCTGGTCCCCGGCCGGGTCGAACGCTGGTTCGTTACCGACGGGCAGGCGGTGAAGAAGGGCGACCCGATCGCCAAGATCTCCGACAACGACCCCGAACTCCTCGCCCGGCTGGCGGCGGAGCGCGACCAGGTGCTCGCCGAGATCGCCTCGGTCGAGAGCGCCCGGGCGGTCGCCTCGATCGACGTCAACCGCGCCCGCACCCTGTTCAACGAAGGGCTGGCGGCGCGCCGCGACTATGAACAGGCGCAGATCCGCGTGGCGGATCAGGGTGCCAAGCTCGCGGAATCGCGGGCCAAGCTCAACCGGATCGAAGTATCGCTCAACCGCCAGGCGGTGCAGATCGTTCGTGCCCCGCGCGACGGCCGCATCCAGACGCTGAACGCCGCCGCCGGTGCGACGCTGGTCAGCGCAGGGACCGAGCTGGCGACGCTGGCCCCCGAAGGCGGCACCGAGCGGGTGGTCGAGCTGATGGTCGACGGGCGCGACGTCGCCCTTGTCCATCCCGGACGCCGCGTCCGGCTGGAATTCGAAGGCTGGCCGGCGATCCAGCTGAGCGGCTGGCCGTCCATGGCCTGGGGGCTGTTCGACGGGCGGGTGCGCTCGGTGGATCCCTCGGCCATGCCCGACGGGCTGTTCCGCGTGCTGATCGAGCCGATGCCGGGCACGCCCGCCTGGCCCGGCGACCGATTCGTCCGCCTCGGCGCCAAGGTGCGCGGCTGGGTGCAGGGCGAGACGGTGCCGGTTGGCTACGAACTCTGGCGCCAGCTCAACGACTTCCCGCTCGAATTCGGCACCGCCACCGACAACGCGGAGGAGAAGAGCATGGACGTCTACAAGAAGAAAAAGAAATGATCCGGCCGCTGCTCGCCCTTTGCGCGCTCGTCTGCGCGGTGCCCGCCGCCGCGCAGGGCCCGCTGACTCTCGACCAGGTGCTGCGCTCCTCGGCGCAGAACGCGCCGCAGATCATCGAGGCACTGGCCAAGCAGCGCCAGGCCGAGGGCAAGGCGCTGAGCGCCGAGGGCGCGTTCGACGTGGTGTTCGACGTCGACGCGCAGACGCGGCCCTTCGGCTATTATGACGGATCGGTGGTGGAGGCGAAGGCCAGCCGCGCGCTCGATAACAATGGCGGCGGGCTCTACGCGGGCTACCGCGTTTCGCGGGGCAAGTTCCCGGTCTATGAGGACAAGGCCTACACCAACCAGCTCGGCGAGTTCAAAGTCGGCGCGGTCTTCTCGCTGCTGCGCGACCGGGTGACCGACGAGCGGCGCACCAAGCTGCGCCTCGCCGACCAGGATGTCGACATCGCCCGACTGGAGCGCGAGATGGTGGCGATCGGGGTCCAGCGCCGCGCGATGGGCGCCTATCAGGCCTGGGCGATCGCGGGGCTGCGGCTCAAGGCCTATCGCGACCTGCTGGCGCTGTCCGAAAGGCGGCGGTCGCAGCTGGCGCGGCAGGTGCAGCTCGGCGCGAGGCCGCAGATCCTGATCACCGAGAACGACCAGAACCTCGCCCGGCGTCGTTCGCTGGTGGCGCAGGCGGAGCAGAAGCTCGCCGAAGCGGCCAATGCGCTCTCCTTCTTCTGGCGGGACGGCAACGGCGTCCCGCTGCTGCCCGCGGCCGAGCAACTGCCCGATGCGCTGCCCGAGCTGGCGATCGCGCCGCGGAAGGCGGGGCCGTTCCTGCGGCCCGACCTGAAGACGGTGCTCGTGCGGATCGACCAGTCGCTGGCGCGGCTGGACCTTGCCGAGAACGATCTGAAGCCGCGGCTCGACGCGCGCGCGGAGCTGGGCAAGGACGTCGGCCCGATCGGGCTCGGTGGCCCGTCGCGCACGCCCGCCGAGGCGATCGTCGGCGTCAAATTCTCGGTGCCGCTCGAACGGCGCAGCGCGCGCGGCCGCATTGCCGAGGCGAGGGCGGAGATCGACGGCCTGCGCACCCGCCACCGCATGCTCGAAGAGCAGATCGCCATTGAAGTGAAGGGCATCGCGATCGGCATCGAAGGTGCCGACAAAGTCGCCGATCTCGCGAGCCAGGAGGCCGATCTGGCAGGCAAGATGGCGTCGGCCGAGCAGAGGCGCTTCGATATGGGTGCCAGCGACTTCTTCCTGATCAACCAGCGCGAGGAAAGCGCCACCGACGCTCGGCTGCGGGCGCTGGATGCCCGCTATCAGGCGCTGGTGGCGCGGGCCGATCTCGCGGCCGCGACGGCAGACCGGGCCGTGCTGGGGATGTAATGCCCGTTTACTCCCGGGCGGGCGTTCCGGCGCCGGGAGGTCAGCCAGTAATTTCCGCGGGGGGCGCACCGCAAATTGCGCCATTCAACATCCGTCTGCGTCGGTCAGGAAACCGACAGGGCACTCACCCGTTAACGGCGGCGCGTGCAGGCGCTTGGTCTGCCGTCGGCAATGCTGTCCACCCGGACGGGGTTGCGACGGCGGGCTAAAGCCGCGTACCTACTGCGCATTCTATCCCGTTGAGTTTCCTTATGTCGCCCAGCCAGCGCAGCCACAACCCCACCTTGCCCCTCTATGCCGGACTCGCCGTGCTGCTGGTGCTGCCGTTCGGCGCCGACACGGTGCTGCCGCTCGGCACCGCGACCTGGGCGGGGTATCTGCTGCCGACGGTGATCGGCTATGTCGCGCGCCGGCCGGTGGTGCCGCTGATCGTGGCGGCGCTCGCCACGCTGCTGAACTTCGCCGGTTTCACGCTGGCGCCGCCGGGGATTGATCCGCAGGTGGTGCTGGTCAACCGCATTCTCGGCACCGCGATCATCTGGATCCTGGCGGGCATCGGCTTCGCCTTCGTCCGCAACCGACTGGCGATCCGGCGCGAGGATTGGCTGCAATCCGGGCAGGTGGGGCTGGCGCGCGCGGTGGCCGGCGAGATGCCGCTCGACGAGCTGGCCACTGCCGCGCTGCGCTTCCTCGCCGACTTTACCGGCGCGCAGGCCGGCGCGATCTTCGTGCGCGATCCGAGCGGCGCCGGGTTTCGCCGCCGCGGCACCTATGCGGTGCCGGGCGATGCGCCGCTGCCCGAATGGGTAAAGCCCGGCGAAGGGCTGCTCGGCCAGGCGATCACCGACCGGCGGCAGTTCGTGCTGGAGTCGGTGCCGGAGGGCTATCTCTATTATGGCTCGGGCCTCGGCCAGGCCCAGCCACGCACGCTGCTGATCGGCGTCACCGAGGCCGATGGCGAGATCAACGGCGTCCTCGAACTCGGCTTCGGCCGCGCGGTGGATCCGCGCGCCCAGGCGCTGCTGGAGCGGATCAGCGGCCAGCTCGGCGTGTCGATCCGCTCGGGCAAGTATCGGGCCCGCCTGCGCGAACTGCTGGAGGAAACGCAGAAGCAGGCCGAGGAACTGCAGGTCCAGAGCGAGGAACTGCGCGTCAACAATGACGAGCTGGAGGCGCAGAGCCGCCAGCTGCAGGATACCGCGGCGCGACTCGAGGCGCAGCAGTCGGCGCTGGAGCAGAGCAATGCCGAGCTCGAGGCGCAGACCCGCGCGCTGGAGCTGCAGCGCGACGAACTGGCCCGCGCCCAGGGCTCGCTGGAGCAGCAGGCCGCCGATCTGGAGCAGGCGAGCCGCTACAAGTCCGAATTCCTCGCCAATATGAGCCACGAGCTACGCACCCCGCTCAACTCGCTGCTGATCATGGCGCGGCTGCTGGCGGAGAATCGCGCGGGCAATCTCAGCGCCGACCAGGTCCGCCATGCCGAGACGATCGAGACCTCGGGCAACGATCTGCTCACGCTGATCAACGACATTCTCGACATTTCCAAGATCGAGGCGGGCAAGCTGGAGCTGCAGCCGCGCCGGGTGCGGATCGCCCCGGCACTCGACAAGCTGAAGGCCGTGTTCGGCGCGTCCGCCACCGCCAAGGGGATCGGTTTCCGCATCGAGCAGGCGGCCGGGGCCCCGAGCGAGATCGAGACCGATCCGCAGCGGCTGGAACAGGTTCTCAAGAACTTTCTGTCCAACGCCATCAAGTTCACCGAGCGGGGCGAGGTGTCGCTCGGCGTCTCGCGCGCGCCCGACGGGCGCATCGCCTTCACGGTGCGCGACACCGGGGTGGGCATCCCGGCCGAGCAGCAGCAGGTGATCTTCGAAGCCTTCCGCCAGGCGGACGGCACCGTAAGCCGCAAATACGGCGGGACCGGGCTCGGCCTCTCGATCTCGCGCGAGCTGGCGCGGCTGCTCGGCGGCGAAGTCGCGGTGGAGAGCACCCCCGGTGAAGGCAGCGCGTTCACGCTGATTCTGCCCGAAGCCTATGACCCCGCGCTAGTGCAGGCGCCGGCGCCGCTGCCGAGCCCGAACCCCGCGCCGGTCAAGCCGCTGCCGTCCAACCCCAAGCCGGGCCGGCGTCGCAGCGCCGAGCCGACCGAGGACGATCGCGAGAAGCTCTCCGGCGATTCCCGCGTGATCCTGATCGTCGAGGACGACCCCGTCTTCGCGCGCATCCTGTGCGACATCGCCCATGACCTCGGTTTCCAGTGCCTGATCGCCGGCACCGCCGACGAGGGCGCGCTGCTCGCGCGGCAATATGTGCCCAACGCGGTGATCCTCGACATGAACCTGCCGGACCATACCGGCCTGTCGGTGCTCGACCGGATCAAGCGCGACGTGCGCACCCGGCACATCCCGGTCCACGTCGTCTCGGTCGACGATGACAGCCAGGCGGCGCTGTCGAGTGGCGCGGTCGGCTATCTGTTCAAGCCGGTGAAGCGCGAGCAGCTGGTCGACATGCTCGAAGGCCTCGAGGCCAGGATGTCGCAGCGGATGCGCCGCGTGCTGGTGGTGGAAGACGATGCCCAGCAGGCAGAAAGCGTCAAGGCGCTGCTCGCCTCGCGCGAGGTGGAGACGGTGCAGGCCCATAGCGCTGCGCAGACCTTCGAGCGGCTTGGCCAGGAAACGTTCGACTGCATGGTGCTCGATCTCAACCTGCCCGACGCCTCGGGCCTCGACCTGCTCGATCGGCTGAGCGAGGACGACAGCGTCGGCTTCCCGCCGGTGATCGTCTATACCGGCCGCGACCTCAGCCAGGACGAGGAGCTGCGGCTCCGCAAATATTCCAAGTCGATCATCGTCAAGGGCGCCAAGTCGCCCGAGCGGCTGCTCGACGAGGTGACGCTGTTCCTCCACCAGGTCGTCTCCGAGCTGCCGGAGCCGCAGCAGGCGCTGATCGCCAAGGCGCTGGGCCGTGATGCAGCGCTCGAAGGCCGCTCGATCCTCGTGGTCGAGGACGACATCCGGAACGTTTATGCACTGACGAGCATTTTCGAACCCCATGGAGTCAAGGTTCGCATCGCCCGCAACGGCCGCGAGGCGCTGCAGGCGCTGGACGAGTCCGCGCGCCATCTCGCCGATCCGGTCGATCTCGTGCTGATGGATGTGATGATGCCGGAGATGGACGGCCTCACCGCCACGCGCGAGATCCGCAAGCAGCCCTGGGGCCGCACGCTTCCGATCCTGATGCTCACCGCCAAGGCGATGGCGCGCGACCAGCAGGAATGCCTGGACGCCGGCGCCAACGACTATCTCGCCAAGCCGCTCGACATCGACAAGCTGCTCAGCCTAGTGCGGGTGTGGATGCCGCGGTGATCGACGACGATTTCGCGCCGCACGAGGAAATCGAGCTGGATCTGCTGCTCGAAGCCATCTGGCGACACTATCAGTATGATTTTCGAGGATATTCGCGCAGCTCGCTGCACCGCCGGATGGAGCGCGCCTGCCAGCGCTTCGGCTGCGCGGGCTTCTCCCAGCTCCAGCACCGGCTGCTGCGCGAGCCCGGCGTGTTCGCCGAACTGATGGGCTTCCTCACCATCCAGGTGAGCGAGATGTTCCGCGATCCGGCCTATTTCCGGGCGCTGCGCGAGCGGGTGGTGCCGCATCTGCGCACCTGGCCCTCGCTTAAGGTATGGATCGCCGGCTGCGCCAATGGCGAGGAATTCTATTCGTTGGCGATCCTGTTCCGCGAAGAGGGGCTGGAAGATCGTACGATCTTCTACTGCACCGATATCAGCCCGGCGGCGCTGGCCAAGGCCGAGGCGGGGATCTTCGATCTGGAACGGATCCCCCAGTTCACCGAGAACCACCGGCAATCGGGCGGGCGAAGCTCGCTTTCCGATTACTACACGGCGGCCTATGGTGGCGCGGTGTTCGACAAGAGCCTCCGCGCCCGCGCCGTTTTCGCGGAACATAGCCTCGCCACCGATCAGGTGTTTGCCGAGGCGCAACTCGTGTCGAGTCGCAATGTGCTGATCTATTTCGACCGGGCCCTGCAGGATCGGGCCCTGGGATTGTTCGGGGAGTCATTGGTGCGCGGGGGATTTCTGGGGCTGGGCGCGCGCGAGACACTCCGCTTCTCGCGCCATGCGGGTGCCTTTGCCGATTTCGATGCCGGCGAGCGGATCTACCGCCGCAACACCGCCGATCTGGAGGTGATGGCCGATGCGTGATCCGGTGAAGGTGCTCGCCGTCGACGACGTGCCGGAAAATCTGATCGCGCTGGAAGCCCTGCTCGCGCAGGAGGGGCTGGAGCTGCTCACCGCCGCCTCGGGCATGGAGGCGCTGGAACTGCTGCTGGTGCACGATGTCGCACTGGCGCTGCTCGACGTGCAGATGCCGGGCATGGACGGGTTCGAGCTCGCCGAGCTGATGCGCGGCACCGAGCGGACCCGCCGCGTGCCGATCATCTTCCTTACCGCCGTCGCCACCGACGAGCGTCGCCGCTTCCGCGGTTACGAGACCGGCGCGGTGGATTATCTGCTCAAGCCGGTCGATCCGCAGATCGTCCGCAACAAGGTGGAGATCTTCGTCGAGCTGGCGCGCCAGCGGCAGGAAGTGGCGCACCAGCGCGATCGCCACGCGGCGGCGCTGGCCCGGCTGAAGGCGCACCGCGACAATTCGCCGCTGGCGATCGTGGAGTTCGACGCCGAGCAGCGGATCATTTCCTGGTCGGCGGGCGCGGAGCGGACCTTCGGCTGGCGGGCGGCCGAAGTTGCCGGCCTGCGCCCGTCCGAGCTCGAATGGCTCGACGCGGAGCATGTCGCGCTGTTCGACACGATGATCCGCGGCATGATCGCCGGCGAGACGCTGCGCGACATGCGCCAGCTGCGGCTGCGCACCGCCGTGGGCGTGACGCTCGATTGCGAGGTCTATGGCTCGGCCCTGCTCGGGGCGGACGGGGTGCTGGTCTCGGTCAACACCCAGATCCTCGACGTGACCGATCGCGTCCGCGCCCAGGAAACCCAGCAACTGCTGATCGGCGAGCTCAACCACCGGGTGAAGAACACGCTCGCCTCGGTGCAGGCGATCGCGACGCAGACCCTGCGGCACTCGTCCGGCCCTTCGGACTTCGCGCCCACCTTCATCGGCCGCATCCACGCCCTGGCACGCGCGCATTCGCTGCTGAGCAGCACCACCTGGCAGGGCGCAAGCCTGCAGGAACTGGTGGAGGGCCAGCTGCAGACCGGGACGATCGATCCCGATCGGTTCGACACTGGTGGCCCGGCCGTTGATCTCGCGCCGGAACCCGCGCTGCACCTGGCCCTGGTGCTGCACGAACTGGCGACCAACGCTCACAAATATGGCGCGCTTTCCGTGCCGGAGGGACGGGTGGCGCTGCATTGGACCGTCCGTGCCGGCATGCTGGAGGTGGATTGGCAGGAAAGCGGTGGTCCGGCGGTGGCGCCGCCCACCCGTCGCGGGTTCGGCACCGCGTTGATCGAGCGCAGCCTGAAGGCCGAGGGCGGCAGCGCCGTGCCGAGCTATGGCGAGACCGGTGTCAGCTGGAAGCTCGCCATCCCCTATGCCAGCGCGGTGCGGCTGCGCGCCGAGCCGCGCGCGGCGCGCAGGACGGTGCCGATGCTTCCCCCCGGGGGCGGCGCGGCGCTGATCGGCAAGCGGGTGCTGATCGTCGAGGACGAGCCGCTGGTCGCGCTGGAGCTAGCGACGATCCTCGGCGATGTCGGCATCGATGTGGTGGGCGTGGCGGCGACTGCCAACGAGGCGATGGCGGCCATCGCCGAAGCCCCCGCCGCCGATGCGGTGCTGCTGGACGGCAATCTGCAGGGCGCGCTGGTCGATTCGGTGGCGGCGGCGCTGCTCGAACGCGCGATCCCGTTCCTGTTCGTCAGCGGCTATGGCCGCGACCATCTGCCGATCGGGCTGGACGCCATCACCGTGATCGACAAGCCGTTCGACGCGAGCACGATCGCCGCGGCGCTGCACCAGGAACTGGCCCGCACCGACGCCTGACGACGCCGGGCGCGCTCAGGCGGAGTCGCGCACGATCAGTTCGGGCAGCATCGCGACCGAGCCGACGCTTTGCCCGGCGATGCGTGCGAGCAGCAGCTCCACCAGCAGGTTGGCGCCGTAGACGACGTCTTGGCGGATCGTCGTCAGCGCGGGCGAGGTGTAGCCGGCGAGCAGGATGTCGTCATAGCCGATCACCGCCACGTCCTCCGGCACGCGCAGCCCGCGGTCGGCGAGCGCCCGCATCGCGCTCATCGCGATCACGTCCGATGCGGCGAGGATGCCGTCCGGTGCGGGATGGGCGGCGAGATATGCCTTCATTTCGCGATAGGCGTCCTCCATTGTCAGATGGATCGGCACCACCGTTTCCGTAACGCCCTCGGCCTCGGCAATGGCGGCGTGGAAGCCCTTGTAACGGTCCGAGAATTCCGGCGCCTCGGGGTTGCCGAGAAAGGCGAGCCGCTTGCGCCCGCGCGCGATCAGGTGGCGTGCCGCGAGCTCGCCGCCCGTGACATTGTCCGTCCCCACCGTGATCTGGTTCGATCCCAGCCGTGCGGCGCCCCACACCACCATGCGCTCGTAGCTGCCCGCGACGCGCTCGATGGCCTCGATCTGATCCGACTGGCCGATCAGGATAATCCCGTCGATCCGCCCCGAGGCGATGATATCGTCCAGCCAGCGCGGCCCCTGCGGCACCACGCGCGAGAGGAACAGGTCGTAGCCACGTTGGGTCAGCGCGTCGGCAAGTCCCCCCAGCAGGCCCATGAAGCCCACATTCTCCAAGTAAGTCGCTGATTTCGCTGTCGTAATCGTGATATTTCG
>JAPJRE010000087.1 GCA_030824725.1 Sphingomonas sp. | reverse complement strand
GAGCCGCGCCTATATCCACCACCTCGTCCGCGCCGGCGAGATCCTGGGCGCGATGCTGATGACCGAGCACAACCTCTGGTTCTACCAGACGCTGATGGCCGATCTGCGCGCCGCGATCGAGGAACAGCGGCTCACCGCGTTCGCCAGCGACTTCCGGGCGACCTACCAGGCCAAGCCGGGCTGAGCGGCGAACGGCTTTTGGGGGACTCGGCCGCCAGGCACCGGACGATTGCGCTTGTAACTAAAACCAAGCACGAAAACATCATGTTGAAATGTCGCAAACCCACACTCGTGTCTTTCGTGGGAACAGTTCATCATGGTTCTATCCAAGCTATACACTCTCAAGGGGACAGACTGGAAGTTTGAGGGCGAGGCTAGTGCCGCCCCCAAGAGCCCCGCGACTGCGCATGCCGAGCGCATTTTGTACAAATCATATGTGAACAAAATAACGGCATCGCCGGTTTCGGCTTTCGTCCAGGATGCCGCTCCGTGCGACACATGCCATAAGTTCTTCCTCGACCTTTCGGTGCAGACGCCCGTGATTGTTGCCATCGGAAAAATGGGCAGCGGAAAGAATCTAGGGAGCACAGGCTATCCCGCGCTTGCGGGAACAATCGTCATTCCAACCCACATCGATGAGAATGGCACTGAACAAAATGCGGCAGGGTTCGCTCAATTCGTTTTGAAAGCGCCACAATTCCTCGACGCAAAATCCCTTCCCGTGTTGTTTTTCTATCGTCGGGGCATTTGCTATATGGGCGGCGCGCCCGAACCATTCCCGATTATGTCTCCTGATTTGCTACATCAAATTCGGCAGCACGCCAATTGAGCGGTTAGTCCGCCTCGATATTTCACTCGGGGCGGACTGACAGAAAATCGCGAGGCCGTTCAGCGACCCGTCGCCAGACCGATTTGGAGGCGACCGGACTAGGCAAGAATTGCCGCCCTGCCGTGCGTGCCCCCGTGCACATGCTATAATGCGGGAAGGATCGTCCTATCCGGAGCCTCGCTTGCCGCTTTCTCTCGATCGACCGCAGCGGGTGCTGTTCTACCTGCCGATGGTGACCAACTGGTGGTTCGTCCATATCGTCGAGCCGATGCTCCGCCGCCTCGCGGAAGCCCATGAAGTCCATGTCCTCGCCCCCGCCCCCTGGCGCGGCACCGGCATCGGGCAGGAGGAGCTCGCCCGCTGCGCCGACCTGGCGGACGTACGCTGGTACATCATGGACGGGCCCGACCATCCCAGCACCCGCACCGCGCCCGAGGATGCCGAGGGGCTGATCGGCTTCGTCCGCGATCTTGGCCCCGACCTGGTGCTCTGCCGCACCGCCGATCACGAGACCGTACGACACTTCCCCGGAATCGTCCGCCTGCTGATGGAAGGGCGGTACGAGCCCTTCGCACCGCCGCCGCGCTGGATCCTGCTGACCGAACGACCGCACGACCATGGCCTGCTCGCGGAGATGACGCCCGCCGAGATCGATCGCCTGCGGACGATGCTGGCCCCTGCCTGGGAGCGGCTCCAGCGCAGCCTCGCCCGCGCGCCGGACGAGCGCGCGGCGCTGTTCGCGCGGCTGGGCATCCCGGAGGACCGGCCACTGCTCCTCCTCCCGCTCGAATGCGAAACCGAGGACAATTTCTTCGCGATACACCGGCCGGGCATCAAGCCCAATGCCGCGCTGGTTCGCGCGCTCTCGGCGCAGCTCGGCGATCGCTGCACGCTGGCGGTGTCAAATCATCCGCTCAACGACTCGCATGTCGATGCCGCCCCGCTGATCGAAGCGGTCGGCGACTGCGGCAATGTCGTGCTGCTCCCCCCGCGGATCGGCATGCATCCCGCCACGCTCGCGATGGCGCGCCACGCCGACGGCATGCTGGTCGGCGATTCGAAGACCTTCGCGCTGGCGGGGTTCTTCGGCGTGCCGATGCACCGTCATTCGCGCTTCGACACCGGCGGCTGGCTGGGCGCCTATGCGGCGCTGGAGCCGCTCGTCGCCGATGTCATCGCCGGCACCGCACGCCGCCCCGATCCCGAGGCGGCGCGGCTATGGTTCGCGCAATATCTGCTGAACGATGGCTTCGATCCGCTCGCACCCGAGGACGATCTGCTCACCCGCCTCGCCCGGCCGTTCGATCCCGGCCGCTGGGAGGCCGCCCTCAATCGGCTGGCGCGTACCCTGCCGGCGCTGTTCGCCGAGCCCGCTCAGGCGAGCGGGTAGAGCGCGCCCGCAACCCAGCGGAGTTCGGCGCGGAGGACGCCCCAGGCGCGTGCTGCCGCGCGGCTGTCCATCGCCTCGATGCCGATGCCGCGCTTCTCCAGCGCCTTCACCAGGCTGAGCGGCGGCCGCACCAGTGTCGCGCCGGTGCCGAGCAGCAGGAATTCCGGCTGCGGATCCAGCGCGAAGGCGGGTTCTAGATCCGCCTCGGTCAGCTCGGCCACCGCGGGCGGCGACCATCCGTCGGCGCGCTGCGGGGTGATGATCAGCCCGTGATAGACATTCTCGTCGACGCGGAAGCCGCCGCCCGAAAAGCCGGAGATCAGCGGCCCTTCGGCGCTGCGGCGTTCGATCTTCACGTTATGGCCGCTCGCGCGGCGCCACGCGCTCGGCATTGTCGGCGATCGACTCGCCCTTTTCCGGCTTCACGCCGGGCTTGAGGCCGAGCGTGATCAGCAGCGAGGACGAGACGTAGATCGACGAATAGGTGCCGACCACGATACCGAGCATCATGGCCGCGGTGAAGCCGCGCAGCACATGCCCGCCGAACACCAGCAGCGAGGCCAGCGCCAGCAGGATGGTGAGCGAGGTCATCACGGTACGCGGCAGCGTCTCGTTGACCGACAGGTCGATCAGCTCGCTCATCCCCATCTTGCGGTACTTGCGCATGTTCTCGCGGATACGGTCGTCGATCACCATCTTGTCGTTGATCGAATAGCCGATGATCGTCAGCACGGCGGCGACGATGTTCAGGTCGAACACCATGCCGGTCACCGCGAAGAAGCCGAGCGTCATCAACACGTCGTGCAGGATCGCGACCGCAGTGGACACGCCGAACTGCCATTCGTAGCGCAGCCAGGAGAAGATCGCGATGCCGACGATCGCCAGCACCACGGCGAGCACGCCGTTGCGGATCAGCTCGCCCGAAACCTTGCCCGAGACGGTGGAGTAGGTCGAGAAGGTCGCGCCCGGGAACTTGGCGGCCACTGCGCCCTTCACCCGCTCGACCATCGCGTTGGTCGCGCCCGCATCGTTCGACTTGGGCACCGGCAGGCGGATGGTGACGACGTTCTTGCCGCCCATCTCCTGCAGGGTGGCTTCGCCATAGCCGAGCTCGTTCACCGTCGAGCGCAGTTCGTCGAGCGGCGGGGACGAGGCGAATTTTTCCTCGATCGACACGCCGCCGACAAAGTCGACGCCGAAATTGAGGCCGTGCGCCGCGACCAGACCGATCGCGGCGACCGTCAGCAGCGCGGTGATCGCGAAGGCGATGAACCGGATGCGGACGAAGCCGATATTGGTGTTGTCGGGTACGATCTTGAGGAGCCGCATGTCGGCGCTTCCTTAAATATGGATCTCGCTCGGGCGCTTGCGGCGCAGCCAGAGCGTGACGAGCATGCGCGTGAACACCACGGCGGTGAAGACGGAGCTGGCGATGCCGATCAGCAGCACCACCGCGAAACCGCGGATCGGGCCCGAACCGAGCACCAGCATGATCGCGCCGGCGATCGCGTGGGTGACGTTGGCCTCGAAGATGGTGCGGCTGGCTTCCTTATAGCCGAGCTCCACTGCCTGCATCACGCTGCGGCCGCGGCGGCGTTCCTCGCGGATACGCTCGTTGATCAGCACGTTGGCGTCGACCGCGGTGCCGATGGTCAGCACGAAGCCGGCGATGCCGGGCAGCGTCAGCGTAGCGCTGAGCATGCCCATCACCGCCAGGATCACCAGCACGTTCAGCGTCACGGCGATGTTCGCGTAGACGCCGAAGCGGCCATAGGTCAGCACCATGAACACCACGACGGCGACGATCGCGATCACCGATGCGGTGACGCCGGCGCGGATCGAATCGTTGCCGAGCTCGGGGCTGACGGTCGATTCCTGCACGACCTTCAGGTTGATCGGCAGCTTGCCCGAACGCAGCGCGATGGCGAGTTCGTTGGCGCTGTCCACGGTGAAGCCGCCCGAGATCGAGGCGCTGCCGCCGAGGATCGGCTAGTTGATGTTCGGCGCCGAGATCACCTTGTTGTCGACGATGATCGCGAACGGCTTCTGGGTGTTCTCGGTCGTCACCCGCGCGAAGCGCTTGGCGCCCGCGCCGTCGAGCTGGAGCGTCACGTCGGGACGGCCCTGCTGGTCGTAGCTCTGCTTGGCATCGACCAGCATGTCGCCGGTGATCATCGCGGTACGGTTGACCACGATCGGCGCGCCATTCTCATACTGGAGCAGCTGCGAGGTCACGGGAATGTCGCCGCTGGCGATCTGCTGCGGCGTCACGCTGGTGTCGACCAGCTTGAATTCGAGCTTGGCGGTCTTGCCGAGCAGCGCCTTGAGCTGGCTGGGATCCTGCAGGCCGGGCACCTGCACGACGATGCGGTTGCTGCCCTCGCGGATCACGGTCGGCTCGCGGGTGCCGAGCGCGTTGATACGCTTGTCGACCACTTCGCGCGCGTCGTTCATCGCGGTTTCGATCTGCTGCGCCAGACCCGCCTGGGTGGGGGTCAGCACGAAGCGGGTCGAATCGACGACGGAGATTTCCCAGTCGCGCTGGCCGGTGGTGCCGACGCCGTTGGTCATCGGCAGCAGCTTCTCGCGCGCCGCATCCACCTTGCCGGGATCGCGGACCATGAAGCTGAGCTTGCCGCCCGCGATCGAGATGTCGCCGATGTCCACGCGCGGGTCGCGGCGCATCGCCAGCCGCACCTGCTCGCGCATCTGCTCGAGCTTGGTCTGCTGCACGTCGCTCGTATCGCCCTCGAGAAGCAGGTACGAACCGCCCGCGAGATCGAGGCCGAGGTTGACGGCGGGCTTGGGCACCCAGCTCGGCCAGGTGTTGCGGATGCTCTCCGGCACCAGGCTCGGCACCGCGAGCAGGACCATCAGGGCAAGGCCGAGCGTGATCGACCAGACCTTCCAGCGCGGGAAATCCAGCATCAGTCGTTCGCGGGCTTGGCGCCGTGCGGGCGCACTTCGGCGAGCGTCGACTTGATCGCGCGGACCTTCACGTTGGGGCCGAGCTCGATCTCGACCTCGGTCTCGTCGACGCGGGTGACCTTGCCGATCAGGCCGCCGGCGGTGATGACGGTATCGTTCTTCTTCACCGAATTCACGGCGTTCTGCAGCGCCTTCATCCGCTTCTGCTGCGGACGGATCATCAGGAAGTAGAAGACGACGAAGATCAGGACGAGCGGCGCTACCGACGCGATCCCGGCCAGAGTGCTACCCTGACCAGCCGCGCCTGCGGCCTGTGCATATGCTGGAGTGGCGAACATGGGTTCCCGAAAAGCCTGAAGTTAGGGACGCGGAATGGCCCCATTCAAGCCGCGGGCGCTACCATGCGCCGGGGTGAGGCGCAACTATAAGGGGCGGAGGCAGGATTTCAGGAACTGGACGATCTGGACGATATTGTCCGCTCTCAACCGGGAGAGAGCGTATCCTCCCCCGCCATGGGGAGGATGGGGCTTCTGCTTACCCCTCGCGGCTCACCAGCAGCTTGTCGATCTTGCGGCCGTCCAGGTCGACGATCTCGAAGCGCCAGCCCTGCTGCTCGAACACCTCGCCCTCCACCGGCAGATGCTTGAACACCGCCAGTGCCAGGCCGGCGACGGTCGCATAATCGCGGTCCTCGGGCAGATCGATGCCGAGCCGCTCGGCCAGCTGGTCCGCCGGGGTCGCGCCCGCGACGAGCAGCGAGCCGTCCTCGCGCTCGACGATATTGGGGTTGTCGCCGGGCTCGGCGTCCGAGGCGAACTCGCCCGCGATCGCCGCAAGCAGGTTGGCGGGCGTGACGATGCCTTCGAAATGACCGTATTCGTCGTGGACCAGCCCCATCGGCACCTCGGCATGGCGCAGCGCGGTGAGCGCGTCCATCGCGTCGACCTGATCGGGCAGCACGGGAGCCTTGCGCATCAGCTTGCGCAGATCGAGCGACTCGCCGCGGAACAGCGCGGCAGCGATGTCGCGCGCCTGGACGACGCCGATCACTGCGTCGATCGAGCCTTCCGCCACCGGCAGCCGGGTGTGCGGCGTCGCCAGCAGCTCCTCACGGATGCCCGCACCGTCGAGGCTGACGTCGAGCCAGTCGACCTGGGTGCGCGGCGTCATCACCTCGCGCACCGGGCGGTCGGCGAGGCGAACCACGCCCGAGATGATCGAGCGCTCATGCTCCTCGATCACGCCGGACTTGCTGGCCTCGGCGACGATCAGGTGCAGTTCCTCGGCGGTGACGCGATTCTCCGATTCGCGGTTGAGCCGCAACAGGCGGAACACCAGACCGGTCGACGAATCGAGCAGCCAGACGACCGGCGCGGTGCCCCAGGAGAGCCAGCGCATCGGCAGCGCCATCGCGGCGGCGATCGGCTCGGGCGAGCGCAGCGCAAACTGCTTGGGCACCAGCTCGCCGATCACCAGCGAGCCGAAGGTGGTGAGGCCGATCACCAGCGTGAGGCCCAGCGTGTGCGCCAGTTCGGCGGAAAGCCCCAGCGCCTCGATTCGCTTGCCCACCGGTTCGCCCAGGCTGGCGCCCGAATAGGCGCCGGCAACGATGCCGATCAGGGTGATGCCGATCTGCACGGTGGAGAGAAACTTGCCGGGATCCTCGGCCAGCTCGATCGCGGTCTTGGCCCCGCGATTGCCCATCCGGGCCAGCGCCTCCAGCCGCGCCGGACGGGCGGAGACAATTGCCAGCTCCGACATCGAGAAAATGCCGTTGATCGCGATCAGCACGAAGATGATCGCTACGTCGATCCAGGGAAAAGGTGCGCTCATGGTGCACCGCCCTCATATCCGCAGCGGCGCCCTCTTCACAACCTTTTGCGGTGCGAAGACGATTTAGAGCTTCTGTGCCGCCAGAACGGCAGGGTTGCTGGCGAGGCCGTGCAGATAGGCGTGCCGCGCCGGCGAGCCCAGCTTGAGCGCCCGCACATAGCGCTGCTGCGCGGGGGTGAGCTGGAACCGGGTATAGCCCCGCGCCCGCAGGCAGCTGGACACGGTGTCCTCCAACAGGGTCCGCACTTCCTTGATGCGCTGCGCCGGCCGGGTGCGCTCGACGATTCGGCTGGAGTCATTCGCGACCTGCATGGCGCGGTCGAGATCGCCGGTCATCGCCGTCGCGGCGAGATTCGCCTCGTTGTTCTCGAGCTGGGACGAGGCCTGCTTGAAGACCTTCGCCGCCGCGGTGTTCGACACGTCGAGATAATAGCCCTCGCGCCCGCAGGCAACGGCATCGGCGCGATAGGCGTCCAGCGTGACGCCGGGCTTGCCCCAGCTGAGCATCGGCCGCTCCTTGGCGAACGATGCGGCCGGCACCAGCAGCAGGGCCCCGGCAAGGTAATGCATCGACGGCATCGGCACCTCTCCCGTTTTCGGCGAAGATACACCCTTTGCTGCCGCCCAGCCAGCAGCAGCGGCTCAGCGCCGGGCGCGGAAAAAGTCGCGCAGCACCGCGCCCGCTTCGGCCTCGCCGATGGCCGGATAGACTTCCGGGCGGTGGTGGCAGGTCGGCTGCCCGAACAGGCGCGGGCCATGCTCGACGGCGCCGCCCTTCGGGTCGCTCGCCCCGTAATAAAGCCGGGCGATCCGCGCATGAGCGATCGCGCCAGCGCACATCGCGCAGGGCTCCAGCGTCACCCACAGGTCGCAATCCTCCAGCCGATCGCGGCCGAGCAGCGCCGCGGCGGCGCGAATCGCCAGCATCTCGGCATGCGCCGTGGGGTCGTGGAGCGCGCGCGGCGCATTGGCGGCGGTGGCAATCACCTCGCCGTGCCGCACGATCGCGGCACCGACCGGCACCTCGCCCTGCTCGGCCGCAGCCTGGGCGGCGGCGAGCGCCGCACGCATGGGAGGGGGAAGGGGAAACATCGCGCCCGGCTTAGCCGTCGCGCGCCGCCCGGTCACGCCCCGCTCAGGCGGTGGAGGTCTCGGGTCGGCGGAACAGCCGCCATAGGGCATAGCCCATGCCGGGCAGGAAGCCGAGCAGCGTCAGCCCGCAGGCGATCTGGAAGGGGCGGCCCGCGCCCTCCTCCAGATAGACGCCGAACGGCGGCAGCAGCGCCGCCGCCGCGACTCGGGCGGCGCCCGGCCTCACTTTGCCGGCGTCGCCGTCGGCTCCGGCGCCTTCTGCACGTCGATGGTGGGCAGGTTCACCTGCTTGTCCTTCATCTCGACGGTGGGCACGCGGACCGTGCTGTTCGATTCGCCGACCGAGACCGTGCCCGTCTCCGCCGCCACCGTCGGCAGCTGCCCGCCGCGCACGTCCACGTTGAGAAAGCCCAGCGCGATCAGCACGACGGCGACCAGCACCAGAATTCCCAGCAAGCCCAGGATTGCGCGCATCCGAATCTCCTCCTATCGTTTCACCTGCCCAACGCCCCGGTGGCGTGCGAGTTGCGCACCGTTCCTCGTGAATCGGTTGACTGCGGCGCGCATCGACGCTAACAGCGCGGCCTTTCCGGCTTACCGCCCAACTCAGGATTTGAAGCGATGTCGCGCATTTGCGAGCTGACCGGCAAGGGCCGGCAGGTGGGACACAATGTTTCCCACGCCAACAACAAGACCAAGCGTACGTTCCTGCCGAACCTGCAGAACGTGACGCTGATCTCGGATTCGCTCGGCAAGAGCATCCGTCTGCGCGTCTCGACGCACGGCCTGCGCTCGGTCGAGCATGTCGGCGGCCTGGACAACTGGCTGCTCAAGTCGCGCGACGAGGATCTCTCGCTGCGCGCCCGTCGCCTGAAGCGCGAAGTGCGCAAGGCGACCACCGGCACCGCCGAAGCGGCCTGATCTCCCTTCAGATCAACGGTTTGGCCCGCCCCTGCATGCGCAGCGGCGGGTTTTTCCGTTTCGCGCACCTGAAAGGCCTGGCCGCCTAGAGATCGAGGCGGAACTTGAGCAGCAGCGTCTGCTGCCACCATTGCTCATTGTCGTCCGAGATCATCCACACCGCCAGCGAATCGCCTTCGCGCTGCACCGCCAGCCCTTCGAAATTGTCGTGCTGGTAGGGCGGCGAGAAATCCGCGATCTCGGTGCCGCGCAGCACCTGCCCCGCCCGCGCGCCGCGGATGTCGACCAGTTCGATCTTCACCGTGAACAAGGTGCGGAGTGCGAATCGCCGCACCAGCACCAGCAACCGGCCGTCCGGCAGCAGCGCGCCATCGCTGGGATCGTACCCCTCGGGCGGGACATAGGCGAGGTGTATCGGCTCCGGCTTGCCCTGTGTCGGGTCGCTCGGAAACAACAGGATCTCGCGCTGGTCGATCGGCCCGCCCCTAGGGCGCGCGGTCTCGCCGAGCACCAGAAACCGCCCGTCGGCCAGCCGCACCATTGATTCGGGCCCGCCATTTTGCGGCCAGCGCTTCATCGCACGCGGATAGACACGACCGGGCGACTCGCGAAACTCCGAATCGTAGCGAAAAATCGAGTTGGTCGATTCGTAGCCGATCCAGAACGCGCCCGTCGCGGGATCACGCGTTAGCGATTCCGAATCGCGATCGCCCTTGAACGCGCTCGCGCCGGGGCCGATCGCCAGATCGGCGAAGCGGATGTCGAAGGGGCGCCAATCCTTCCCCATGCGGAAGCGGACGACATTGCCGCGATCGCTCAGCAGCGTGAACCGATCTCCCGCCACGCTCAGCGCCGAGAAGCCCGAAAAGCCGAGGTCTGGGCTGGTCAGCCGCACGCCGCCCAGATAGCGGAGCCGCCCCACCGTCGTTCGCCCGGGCTCGCCCGGCACGAGCGGCACCGGCATCGCCCGCATCACCGGATCATCGCCAAGCGGCGTGCGTAGTTCCTTGCCCGATGCGGTGAGGAAAAGAATCGAAAGCGCCAGCGGCGGAAAGGCGAGGTAGCGGAGCCGAAAGCGCATGACTCCCTCTTAGCGGCTGCAGCGTACGCCGCCAGTGCTGCACATGCGAAGATGAACGGGAAATAACCAAGTCGTTCAGGGTTCGCTCAAGGGAACCGCGCTATTCGGAAGGGGTTGTACGCGTACAGTTGCTCTCGCGTAGCGTATCGAGAGACGTTGGGGGTCGGCACCGCAAGGCGCCGACCCCCTTGTTCGTTCAGTACATGTGCTGCCCGCCATTGATCGACAGGGTCGATCCGGTGACGAACCCGCCTTCCTCGGCGCAGAGGAAGGACACCGCACGCGCGATCTCGTGCGCCTGGCCGAGCCGGCCGACCGGGATCTTCGCCACGATCTTCTCCAGCACGTCCGCCGGCACCGCGGCGACCATGTCCGTGTCGATATAGCCCGGCGCGATCGCGTTGACGGTGACGCCGAATCGCGCGCCTTCCTGCGCCAGCGCCTTGGTGAAGCCATGGATGCCGGACTTGGCGGCGGCATAGTTCACCTGGCCATATTGCCCGGCCTGGCCGTTGATCGAGCCGATGTTGACGATTCGGCCCCATTTCCGCGTGCGCATCCCCGGGAACACGGCATGCGCCATGTTGAAGCAGCCGCCCAGATTGATGCGGATCACGTCTTCCCACATGTCGCGGGTCATCTTGAGGATGGTGCCGTCGCGGGTGATGCCGGCGTTGTTGACGACGATGTCGACGGGACCGAGCTCGGCTTCGACCTGTGCCACCCCTGCGGCGCAGGCGTCGAAATCGCCCACGTCCCACTTATATGCCTTGATGCCGGTGCGTTCGGTGAAGGCGGCGGCCTTTTCGTCGTTGCCGGCATAGTTCGCAGCAACGGTGATTCCGGCATCCTTGAGGGCCAGACTGATCGCTTCACCAATACCGCGGGTACCGCCGGTAACGATCGCTACACGTGCCATAAGCCTTCCTCTCCAAATCAAACCAAAGAAATGGCTAGGCGGGATCCACCCAGCCGGCAAGTTCGCGCCCGATCAAATGTCGGAGCAACCCCATGCCCGTCGCGCTATCATTGAGACAAGGCAAATATGCGAAATCGGTGCCGCCGGATTCGAGGAAAGACTCGCGCCCGCGGATCGCGAGTTCCTCCAGCGTTTCCAGGCAGTCCGCCGAGAAACCTGGCGCCACGATGGCGACGCGGCGGATACCCTTGGCGGGCAGCGCTTCCAGCGTCGTGTCGGTCGCGGGCTCCAGCCACTTGGCGCGGCCGAAGCGCGACTGGAAGGTGACGATCAGCTCGCGCCCCAATGCTTCGCCGAGCAGGCGCCCGGTCTTTCGGCAATGGCAGTGATAGGGGTCGCCCAGCTCGAGCGTCCGCTGCGGCATGCCGTGGAAGCTGGCGATCACCGCATCGGGCACGAAGTCGAGCCCGGCCAGACCTTCCTCGACGCTGGTCTTCAGCGCATCGATGTAGGCGGGATCGTCGTAATAGGGCGGCAGCGTGCGCAGCGCCGGCTGCCAGCGCATCGCCATGAGCGCGGCGAAGGCGACATCGTTGGCGGTGGCGGTGGTCGCCGCGCAATATTGCGGGTAGAGCGGCGCGATCAGTATGCGCTCGCAGCCCTGCGCCTTGAGCGCGGTGACCTGCTCGCCGACCGAAGGCTTGCCGTAGCGCATCGCGTGCAGCACCGTCACGCCCGGCCCGAACGCGCCCTCCAGCCCGCGCGCCTGCGCCTTGGTGATCGCGGCGAGCGGCGAGCCGTCCTCGCGCCAAACCTGGCTATAGGCATGCGCCGATTTCTTAGGCCGGGTGCGCAGGATGATGCCGCGCAGGATCGGCTGCCAGAGCAGCGGGGGGATCTCGACGACGCGGCGATCCGACAGGAACTCGCCCAGATAGCGCTTCACCGCCCCGGGGTCGGGCGCATCGGGTGTGCCGAGATTGACCAGCAGCACGCCGATGCGGGCGGGTGGGATCTTCGGATGGTCGGCAGGCAGGGTCATTCGGCATCCGATAGCAAGGGCAGGCGACGGAATCGCGTGCCGGTGGCGGTTTGCAGTGCGTTGGCGATGGCGGGCGCGATCGGCGGCACGGCGAGTTCGCTCACCCCGCCCGGGTCCGATCCGCTCGCCAGGATCTCCACCGTGATGTCGGGGGTGGTCGCCAGCGTCGGCAGGTTGAGATCGGCAAGCGTCTGCACATCGGCGATGTTCTCGCTGAACGTGGTCGGCGCGCCCAAAGCAGCGGCGAGGCCGAACAACAGGCCCCCTTCGATCTGCTGGCGGACAAGATCGGGGTTCACCACCCGCCCGCAATCGACCGCCGCGACCAGCCGCTCGACGACGATCTCGCGTTGCGGCGTCAGATGCGCCTCGGCCATCACCGCAATATAGGATCCGCGAAACGCATGCGCGGCGATTCCCTGCCCGCTGCCCGGCTCGCCGCCCTGCCAGCCGCCGAGCTGCGCCGCACTCTGCAGGCAGCGGGCAAGCCGCGGCTGGCTGCCGAGCATCGCCATGCGGAACGACAGCGGATCGCGATTGGCGACATGGGCGAGTTCGTCGACGAAGCTCTCGGTGAAGAAACAAGTGTAGCTGTGCGCGCCCGACCGCCAATAGCCGGTCGGCACGCCGATCTCGGCCGGATGATGGTCCACCGCCAGGTTCGGGATCGCATAGGCGGGCGCCGCGCCCTCCACCGCCGCGGGATCGTCCTTGCCCGGCAG
>JAPJRE010000086.1 GCA_030824725.1 Sphingomonas sp. | reverse complement strand
CCTATGTGCTGGGCCTGATCGGCACGCGGAGCCTGACCGGCCAGGTGGAAGGCATCTATCCGCTGGTCGGCAAGGCCCGGCTGCGCATCGAGAACGGCCTCACCGCCTATGATGCGCTGCAGACGCTGAAGACCGATCGCCAGAACGTCGCCGCGCGCGCGAAGTTCGAAGCCGCCAAGAACGACCTGGGCTATGCCCTGCTGCTCAAGCGCTGGGTCGCCGATCCGCGCCAGGCCACCGAGGCGCAGAAGGATCGGGCCGCCTGGTCGACCGTTCCCAACGTGCCGGCCGTCTTCTGGCTATTCCGCGGCATGGCGGCGCTGGGCTTCTTCTTCATCGCCTTCTTCGTCGCGGCGCTCTACTATGCCAATACGCGCCGCTTCCACCGCAAGTGGTTCCTGCGCACAGCGATGTGGATCATCCCGCTGCCCTGGCTCGCGATCGAGTTCGGCTGGGTCGTCGCCGAAGTGGGGCGCCAGCCCTGGGCGGTGGACGGCGTGCTGCCGACCTTCCTCGCCACCTCGAGCCTGACCGTGCCCGCCTTGTGGACCACGATCATCGGCTTCACCGCGATCTACGGACTGATGGCGGTGATCGAGTTCCGGCTGATGCTGGCGGCGATCCAGCACGGGCCCGAGACCTACGAGCCCTGGCAACCCCGCCACGATCCGGTGCCGACCACGCCCGATCCGCGGCCGCTCCACGCCGTTCCCGCGGAATGAGCGCGAGCAAGGAGAAAGAACATGTCCATCCCGCTCGATTATGAAATCCTGCGCCTCATCTGGTGGGCGCTGCTGGGGGTGCTGCTGATCGGCTTCGCGCTGACCGACGGCTTCGACCTGGGAACGGCGGCGCTGCTGCCGTTCGTGGGCCGCACCGATGAAGAGCGCCGCATGGTGATCAACACCGTCGGGCCAACCTGGGAAGGCAACCAGGTGTGGTTTATCCTGGGCGGCGGCGCCATCTTCGCCGCCTGGCCGTTCGTCTACGCGGTCAGCTTCTCGGGCTTCTACCTGGCGATGTTCCTGGTGCTGTCGGCCCTGATCCTGCGGCCGGTCGGCTTCAAATATCGCTCCAAGCGCCCCGACGCCGCCTGGCGTTCGCGCTGGGACTGGGCGCTGTTCGTCGGCGGCTTCGTGCCCGCCCTCGTCTTCGGCGTCGCGGTGGGCAACGTGCTGCTGGGCGCGCCCTTCCGCCTCGATAGCGACCTCCGCTCCTTCTACGAAGGCACGCTGCTCGGCCTGTTCACCCCGTTCACCCTGGTTGCCGGCCTGCTCTCGGTCTCCATGCTGGTGCTGCACGGCGCCGGCTGGCTGAGCCTCAAGGCCGAGGGCAAGGTGGTGGAGCGCGCCCAGCGCTTCGGCACCGTCGCCGCGATCCTCGCGATCCTGCTGTTCGCCGTCGGCGGCGTGTTCGTCGCCTATGGCGACATGGGCTATCGCCTGGTCGGCGTGGTCGATCCGGGCGGTCCGTCCAACCCGCATCTGGTCCAGACGGTGAAGGCGCCGGGCGCATGGCTCAGCAACTATGGTGCCCATCCGTGGATGCTGCTCGCCCCGGTGCTCGGCTTCCTCGGCCCGGTGCTGGCGCTGATCGGTATCCGCGGGCGCAAGGCCGCGCTGGTGTTCGCCGGTTCCTCGCTTGCCACGGTCGGCATCATCGCCACCGTCGGCCTGTCGATGTTCCCGTTCATCCTGCCGAGCGCGATCGACCCGGCCTCCAGCCTCACCGCCTGGAACGCCTCGTCGAGCCACCTCACGCTGTTCATCATGCTGGTGTGCACGCTCGTCTTCCTGCCGATCGTGCTCGCCTACACCGCCTGGGTGTACAAGGTGATGTTCGGCCGCGTCAGCGGGGAAGAGCTGCGGCTCAACCCCGACCTCTACTGAGGAGTTGAACCCATGTGGTATTTCGCCTGGATCCTGGGGACCTGCCTGGCCGTCGCCGCCGCCGTGCTCAACGGCATCTGGCACGAGTTCCATTCGGACCCGAACTCGGACCTGACGGTCCTCGACTGAGCCCGAAAGAAAAGGGGCGGCCGCATCGCGACCGCCCCGTGTTCTCCGAAGGCCGGCGCGATCCTGACAAGGGATCGGCCGGCCTTTTCCGTTTAGACCGGCCCGCCCTCGGCGCGACGCTCGAAGATGGCCGCAAGCTCCAGATGCAGGCGCTTGTGGCGTTCGTTGGGCGCGCGGGTCGCGCGGTCCCGCTCCTGCTCGGCGCGCAGGCGGAAGTGATGCGTAAGGGGCGCCTGGTGGATGGAAGACATTGACCCGGACTCGTTTTTCGGTTCGTTCATTGCCTGGCTAATGTCGTGTTTATCGCCCTCTGCGGCCATTCCGTAGAAGTCACGGTGTGTATCGCTACGGGACCAAACAGTTGCGCTTGACGCACGTTGGGTCCGCTCTGCGGTGCGGTGCGAATCGCCCGGAACCGACTGCCGCTCCCTCCCGTTACCCGGCCATAGCCACCACGACAGGAGCATGATTTGGAGCGGTTGATCGCCGACCTTCCCGGCTGGGTGACGAGCATCGCACTGATCGCCGCGGCGATCACGGTGGCGCTGCTGGTGCACCGACTGGCCTTCTCGCTCGCGCGGCGCGCGGCGGCGCGCAGCAAGGGCCGGCTGGACGACATCGTCATCCGCCGGTTGTTCCGGCCCGCACGCTGGCTGCTGGTCGCGATCGCCCTGTCGTTCATCCAGCCGGGGCTCGATCTCGGCGCGAGCGGCACCCGCGCCTGGGCGCAGGCCGCCGGGCTGCTGGTGCCGGGGCTGATCGGCTGGATGCTGGTGGCGCTGCTCGGCGTGATTTTCGACTGGGTGCTGCTCCGCGCGGACGTCAGCGTGGCGGACAATCTCCGCGCCCGCCGGCGGCGCACCCGCGCCTCGATCCTCCACCGCGTCATCGTCTTCGTCGTGCTGGCGATCACCTTCTGCCTGATGCTGATGAGCATCCCCAGCGTGCGCAGCATCGGCGTGACCCTGATCGCCTCGGCAGGCCTCGCCGCGCTGGCGGTGGGCGCCGCCGCGCAGCCCGCGCTCAAGAACCTGATCGCCGGAATCCAGATGGCTTTTTCCGAGCCGATCCGGCTCGACGACGTGGTGATCGTCGAAGGCGAATGGGGGCGGATCGAGGATATCCGCCTCACCTATGTCGTGGTGCGCATCTGGGACGATCGTCGGCTGGTGGTGCCGGTGTCGCAGTTTCTGGAGAAGCCCTTCCAGAACTGGACGCGCGAGACCAGCCAGCTGCTCGGCAGCGTGTTCTGGTATCTCGATCCCGCCGCGGACATCCCCAGGCTGCGCGCCAAGCTGGAGGAACTCGTCAAGGCCAATCCGCGCTGGGACGGCCGCTTCTGCAACCTGCAGGTGACCGATACCAAGCCCGAAGCGATCGAGGTCCGCGGGCTGATGACGGCCAAGGATGCCTCGACCGCCTTCGACCTGCGCTGCGACATTCGCGAGGGGCTGCTCGCCTATATCCGGCAGGAGATGCCCGAGGCGCTGGTCCGCACCCGCGGGCTGCTGGAGTTCAGACCGACGCGCATGGGGAGCGACGCACTATCCTAAGGGCCGTCATCCCGGCGGAAGCCGGGATCCAGTCACCGCTCGGCTGCAACAAGAGCCTTGACGGAGGCCTCAATGGATCCCGGCTTTTGCCGGGATAACGGATGCTTGAGATGAGAGCAGCTTCCAGCGCCAAGCCCTCCTATTACGCCTCGACCGGAAGCCGGGTCTCCGTCTCCATCGGCACGCTCCTGAGTTCGTCGGTGAACTTCTTGAGCCACCACATCACGTCCTGTTCGTCGACGCCCGCCTTCAGCGCCTGCCAGCGCTCGATCCGCTCCTCGAGCGACATGTTGAGCGCATGGCAGATCGCGTCGGAGACTTCCTCCGCGCTATAGGGGTTCACCAGCAGCGCCTGCTCCATCTGGATCGCGGCGCCGGCGAACTTGGAAAGGATCAGCACGCCGGGATCCTTGGGGTCCTGCGCGGCGACATATTCCTTCGCCACCAGGTTCATCCCGTCGCGCAAGGGCGTGACCAGGCCGATCTTGGCCGCCCGATACACGCCCGCCAGCACGTCGCGCGGATAGCCCTGGTTGACGTAGCGCAGCGGCACCCAGTCGAGATCGGCATGCGCGCCGTTGATCTTGCCTGACAGCCCCTCCAGCGTGTTGCGGATGCGCTGATAGGTCTCGACGGTCGCGCGCGAGGGCGGCGCGATCTGGAGCAGATACACTTCCTTGCGCTGCTCAGGGTACGTGGTGAGGAAGCGCTCGTAGCCGAGGAACCGCTCCTCCAGCCCCTTCGAATAATCGAGCCGATCGACGCCGACGATCAGCGAACGGCCGACCGAACTGGTGCGCATCTGCTGATAGGTCTCGCGCGCGGAGTCGCTCTCGGCCAGTGCCGCGAACTCCTTGGCGTCGATGCCGATCGGGCAGGCGACCAGCTTGACGCTCTTCAGGCCGATGCGCAGAACGCCGTCGGACTGGACCACCGCTTCCATCTCGGCACGGGCGAAATCGATGAAGGACTCCATCCATTCCTGGGTGTGGAAGCCGATCACGTCATAGGCGAACAGCGTCTCGATCAGTTCGTGCGCCTTGGGCAGGCTGGAGAGCAGCCGGCGCGGCGGCCAGGGGATGTGGAGGAAGAAGCCGATCCGGTTCTTGCAGCCCCGGCGGCGCAGTTCCTGGCCCAGCGGGAACATGTGATAGTCCTGCACCCACACCACGTCGTCCGGCTCGATCAGCGGGCGGACGGTGTCGGCGAAGCGCTCGTTGACGCGCTGATAGCCGCCGGCGAAGCCGCGCTCATATTCCGCCAGGTCGATCCGGTAGTGGAACAGCGGCCACAGCGTGCGGTTCGCATAGCCGTTATAATATTCGTCGATGTCCTGCTCTTCGAGGTCGACCGTCGCGGTGGTCACGCCCTCGCTGCGCTGCATGCTGATCTGGCCGGTGAACTGGTCGGTCTGTTCGCCGGACCAGCCGAACCAGATCCCGCCATTTTCGCGCAAGGCTGCGGCGAGCGCGACGGCTAGCCCCCCTTGCGCGCCGGAGTTGGAGCCGTTGGGTGCGGTGACGCGGTTCGAAATGACGATCAGGCGGCTCAACGGATCGAACTCCAGGGTTTGCTCAGCAGGACGGCACAATTGATCATGCCGACCAGCGAGTAGGTCTGGGGATAATTGCCCCACAATTCCCCGGTGACGGGGTCGATATCCTCGGAGAGCAGGCCGGCGGCGGTGCGCCGGGTGAGCATCTCCTCGAACAAGGCGCGCGCTTCGTCGGTGCGGCCGGTGATGTGCAGTGCCTCGATCAACCAGAACGTGCAGAAGTTGAACGCGGTTTCGGGCAGCCCGAAATCATCCTCGGTATCGTAGCGCAGCATGGTCGAGCCGCGGCGCAGCCCTTCTTCCACCGCCTTCAGCGTGGAGACGAAGCGGGGATCGTCGGGCGCCAGGAATCGCATCTCCAGCAGCTGGAGCAGACTGGCGTCGAGGTCGTCGCCCGAGAAGGTGGCGGAGAAGCGGTCGGTCTCCTCGCGCCACGCCTTGTCGAAGATCGTCGTGCGGATCGTGTCGGCGCGGTGCTGCCAGAAGTCGCGGCGCTCGGGCAGGTTCAGCACATGCGCGGCATTGGCGAGCCGGTCGCATGCCGCCCAGCACATGGCCACCGAATAGGTGTGGACGCTCTGGCGGGTGCGGAGCTCCCACAGGCCCGCATCGGGGGAGTCGTGATATTGCCAGGCGCGCTCGCCGACGCGCTCCAGCGATTCGAAATCCTCGACGCTGGCGATGCGATAGAGCCGCTGGTCGAAGAACGCCTGGACGTTGGACAGGACGATCTGGCCATAGGCATCGTGCTGGACCTGCTCATAGGCCTGGTTGCCGACGCGCACCGGGCCCATGCCGCGATAGCCGGCGAGGTGGGGCGCCTCGCGCTCGACCAGCGTGGGTTCGCCCAGTACCCCGTAGAGCGGCTGGATATGGCCGCCGCGCGGCTCGGCGCGGGCATCGTCGACGATGTTGCGGAGATAGCCTAGATAGGTCTCCAGCACGTCGAGCGCGCCCAGCCGGTTGAGCGCCTGCACCGTGTAATAGGCGTCGCGGATCCAGCAGTAGCGATAGTCCCAGTTGCGCTGCGAGCCGGCATGTTCGGGAATCGAGGTAGTGAGCGCGGCGACGATCGCGCCGGTTTCCTCGTGCTGGCAGAGCTTGAGGGTGATGGCCGAGCGGATCACCACCTCCTGCCACTCCAGCGGGATGTTCAGGCCGCGCACCCAATGCTGCCATTCGGCGATGCTGTTGAGCAGCATGTCCTCGACCGTCTCGGCGACGTCGCCGCTGAAGCTCTCGTCGGGGCCTAGGAAGAAATGCAGCGGCTTCTCGACGCGGAACAGCCGCTCCTCGTCCACCATGCCGACCGGCGCGGTGGTGGTGAGACGCAGCGTCATCGGCTCGACCAGGTAGCGCAGGTGGTTCGAGCCGCCGATGCGCGTCTTGCAGCTTTTGCCCCACCCGCAGGTGGGGCGCAGCTTCACCCGGATGCGCGGGCTGCCGGCCACCGGCTTGACGATGCGGGCGAAGGCGACCGGGCGGTAGACGCGGCCCAGCCGCTGGAAGCGCGGGCAGAAATCGGTGACCTCGATCGCGTTACCCGCCGCATCGGTGTGGCGGCTGACGAGGATCGGCGCGTTGCGCAGATAGCGCTGCTCGACCGAGACCACGCCTTCCAGGGCGATGTCCCAATAGCCGGCGTCGGGTTCCTCGCCGCCGACGAGGGCGGAGAAGAGCGGATCGCCGTCGACGCGGGGCACGCAGCCCCAGACGAAGCGTCCGCTGCGGTCGATCAGCGCGCTGACCTGGCAATTGCCGATCGGCCAGAGGTCGAGCGTGGTCATGCATGCACTCCGGCGGCAGTGGCGAGCCAGGCGAGGACGCCCGATACGGTTTCGAGGCGGTAGCGGGCATCGGTGGGGCGGGGATCGCCGACCAGCACGCCCGCGCCGCCGAGCAGGGCGACCGCGGAAAAGCCGGGCTCGTCGGTCACGTCGTCGCCGAGGAACACGGGGCGGCCGGAAGCGAAGCGGGGATCGGCCATCAGCGTGCGGATCGCGCTACCCTTGTCGCCGCCGCCGGTGCGGACCTCGACCATCATCTTGCCGTGCTGGAGATAGAGGCCGTGCTCGGCCGCGAGCCGTTCGCCCAGCGCCATGGCATCGGCTTCGAGCGCCGGGTTCAGCCGGTAATGGACGGCGGCGCCCAGCGGCTTGTCTTCGAGAATCGCGCCGTCCTTGGTCTCGGTGAAGGCGCGCATCGCGGCCAGCGCCGCGATCAGCCCGGCGGGGCGCTCGGCCTGTTCGCGGCGGCCGTCGGACCAGTGGAATTCCATGCCGTGGCTGCCGACGACGGACGGTGCGCGATCGCCGAAAAGCGCCGTCAGGTCACCGGCGGGGCGGCCGCTGACCAGCGCCAGCCGGCCGTCGAGCTTTTCTTCCAGCGCGCGGATCAGGTCGACCAGCACGGGCGCGACCACCACGCCGTCGGGGCGGTCGGCGAGTTCGACCAAAGTCCCGTCGAAATCGAGGAACAGGCTGGCGGAATCGAGCAGATCCGCCGGGGGCGGCATCAGCAGAACGGGGTCCCGGTCGGGCATGCAACTCCTCATCGGGGCGCCAGGAAGGGGCGCCCGCCACAGGATCGTTACGCGCGCGGGACCGATCCGTTCCCCGCCTCGTCGGATTCATGCTGCGCCTGCGCAGGTTCGGGCACATGGCCGAAGCGCAGCGACAGGCCGTGGTACAGCCGTTCCTTGGAGACGATCTGCGCGGTGAAGTCGGCGATCAGCGCGGCGGCGAGCAGCGGCAGCATCAGGCCACGGCTGGCCGTGGTCTCGGCGATGATGATCACCGCGGTGAGCGGCGCGCGGACCACCCCGGTGAAATAGGCGACCATGCCCAGCAGCACGATCGTCCCGCCCGGCGCGGTGGGGAACATCGGCCGGACGAGGTCGCCGACGCCCGCACCCACCGACAGCGACGGCGCGAAGATCCCGCCGGGGATGCCGGCAACGGCGGTCGCGAGGGTCGTCGCGAATTTGGCGGGGGCGTACCACCAGGGGATCGCACCATCGGTGATCGCGCTGCGGGCTGCGTCATAGCCGGTGCCCCAGGTGAGGCCGGTCGTCACGCCCAGCACCGCCACGACCAGCCCGCAGGCGGCGGCGAAGACGAGCTTGTGGCGACGCACCGCGACCAGCGGTCGCCAGTCCGATCCGCCGACCGCGAGCATCAGCCGCGCGAAAAGGCCCCCCGCCAGCCCGCCCACCACGCCCGCGACGGGCGCGGCGAGGATGGCCTGTCGCAGCGGCAGCGTGTCGCGCATCGCGCCGAAATAGACATAGTCGCCGGCGATGCCGAGGCTGGTCATGCCGGCGATCAGCACGGCGGCCATCACCAGCACCGCCATGCGCTGCTCATAGGCGGCGGCGAGTTCCTCGATCGCGAAGGCAACCCCGGCGAGCGGCGTGTTGAACGCCGCGGCGACGCCCGCCGCACCGCCCGCGATAAACACCGAGGCGCGGATCGGTACGCGGGCGAGGCGATGGGCATAGCCCATGATCGAGGCGGCGACCTGCACCGTCGGCCCCTCGCGGCCGGTGGAGGCGCCGACCAGCACCGCGCCGATGGTGAGGATAAGCTTGAGCACCACGGTCCTGGCCGAGGTGAGGCTGGTCATCGCCTGATCCGGATCGCGCGTGGCGGCCATGACCTGCGGGATGCCCGAGCCGGTGGCGTCGGGCGCGAAGCGGCGGGTCGCCCAGGCGAAGAACGCGAAGCCGGCAGGGGTGAGAAGGAGCGGAAGCCACCACCAGGTCCGCTCCAGGGTCGTGAAGCGGCGCGCCGCCCAATCGGCAGCTTCGGCAAAGGCGAAGGCGACGACGCCGACGACGATCGCCCCGCCGAGAAAGGCGACCCGGCGTCGCCAGATCTGCGCGGTGGGGCCGTGCCGGCGCACGATCGCGCGGACGCGGCGGGTGGTCCGGTGGTGGTCCATGTACTCCCTCAGCCAGCCCCCCGCTGCGGGCTGTAGCGGGGGAGGGAGGGGAGCGCCAGCCTTAGGCCCTCCCAGCAAAGGTGGGGCGCTCGCCGCAAGCGTTCCCCTCCCGCTTGCGGGAGGGGCGCGACGTCACGCGAACGCCGGCATTCCCGGCAGCAGCTTGTCCAGCGTCACCGGATAGTCGCGCACCCGCACCCCGCAGGCATTGTGGATGGCGTTCGCCACCGCCGCGCCGACGCCGCACAGGCCGAGTTCGCCCACGCCCTTCGCCTTCATCGGCGACGTCGTGGGATCGGTCTCGTCGAGGAAGATCACTTCCTGGTGCGGAATGTCGGCATGGACCGGCACTTCGTAGCCGGCGAGATCGTGGTTGACGAAGAAGCCGAAGCGCTTGTCGACCGCGAGCTCCTCCATCAGCGCCGAGCCGACGCCCATCGTCATCGCCCCGATCACCTGGCTGCGCGCCGACTTGGGGTTCAGGATCCGCCCCGCCGCACACACCGCCAGCATCCGCCGCACCCGCACTTCGGCCGTTGCGGCATCCACCGCCACCTCGACAAAATGCGCGCCGAAGGTGGATTGCTGGTACTTCTTGGCGAGGTCGCCATAGTCCATATAGTCCTCGGCGACGAGCTCACCGCCCTTGGCCGCATCGGCCAGCGCGACACTGCGGTTGCCCGCGCGGACCTTGCCATCCTCGAACACGACATCGGCCGAGTTGAAGCCGAGCGCCGCGGTCACCTTGTCGCGCAGCATCGCACAGGCGGCGTAGACGCCCGCGGTCGAGCTGTTGGCGCCCCATTGCCCGCCCGAGCCCGCCGAGGCCGGGAAGCTGGAATCGCCGAGCCGCACCACCACCGTCTCCAGCGGCACGCCCATCATCTCCGCCGCGGTCTGGGCGATGATGGTATAGGTGCCGGTGCCGATATCGGTCATGTCGGTCTCGACCGTCACGACGCCCTTGCCGTCCAGCCGCACCCGCGCGCCCGAGCGGCCGTTGAGGTTGTTGCGGAAGGCGGCGGCCATGCCCATGCCGATCAGCCAGCGACCTTCGCGGACGGCACCCGGCGCCTTGGCGCGCCTGGCCCAGCCGAACTTCTCCGCGCCGATCCGCATGCACTGGATCAGCTGGCGCTGCGAGAAGGGGCGGTTGGCGGCTTCGGGATCGACCTGGGTGTCGTTCAGCGCGCGGAATTCGACCGGGTCCATCCCCAGCTTCTCCGCCATCTCGTCCATCGCGATCTCGAGTGCCATCATGCCGGGCGCTTCGCCCGGCGCGCGCATCGCATTGCCTTCGGGCAGATCGAGCACCGCCAGCCGCATCGCGGTCAGCCGGTTCTCGCCGGCATAGAGCAGGCGGGTCTGGCTCACCGCCGTCTCCGGCCCGCCGCCGGGCAGGTCGCCCGACCAGCTCTCATGGCCGATCGCGGTGATCTTGCCGTCCCTGGTGGTGCCGATGCGGATGCGCTGGATCGTCGCCGGACGGTGGGTGGTGTTGTTGGCGATCAGCGGGCGCTGGAGCGACACCTTGACCGGCCGCCCCGCCGCCTTGGCACCCAGCGCCGCGAGGATCGCATCGGTGCGGACGAACAGCTTGCCGCCGAACCCGCCGCCGACATAGGGCGACATCAGCCGCACCTTCTCCTTGGGGAGGCCCAGCGTGCGCGCCACGTCGCCCTTGCCCCAGTTGATCATCTGGTTCGAGGTCCACAGCAGCAGCTGGTCGCCTTCCCACTTGGCGGTGGAGGCGTGGGGCTCCATCATCGCGTGCGAATGGTCGGGCGTGGTGTAGCGTGCGTCGAGCTGGACGGGCGCGCTGGCAAAGGCGCCGTCGAAATTGCCGACCTTGCTTTCGGCCGCGCCGCCGAACCCTTCCTTCGGCAGCGTGGCGCTGGCCATTTCCGCCTCGAGGTCGAACCGGCCCTTGCCCCGCGCATAATCGACGCGGATCAGCGACGACGCGGCCCGCGCCTGCTCGAACGTCTCGGCCACCACCAGCGCGATCGCCTGGTGGTAATGCTCGATCTCCGGCCCGCCGAGCAGGTTGGCGGTGTTGAAATTGCCCTTGGTCAGCTTGCCGGCATTCTCGGCGGTGACGATCGCGAGCACGCCCGGCGCTGCCTTGGCGGCGCTCAGGTCCATGCCGGTGATCCGGCCCTTGGCGATCGCCGAGCCGAGCACATAGCCATAGGCCGCGCCCGGCGCGACATCGTGCCGCTCATAGGCATAGGGTGCGCGGCCGGTGGTCTTGAGCGGACCGTCGATCCGGTCGGTGGCCTTGCCGACCACCTTGAGGCGGTCGATCGGGTTGGTCGTGGCGGGGGTATCGAACTTCATGGCTCAGCCCCTTGCTTCGCTCAGCACCGCGGCGAGCGTGCGCTCGGCCAGCGGCAGCTTGAAGGCATTGTCGTGTGTCGGCGTGGCGCCGGCAAAGGCGATCCTGGCCGTGGCCGCCGCACCCTTGGGGAGCGCGGCCTCGGCGGCCTCGACCCGCCACGGCTTGTGCGCCATGCCGCCGAACGCGACGCGGCCGGTGCCGTCCTTCTGCACCACCGCCGCCACCGAGACGAGCGCGAAGGCGTAGGAGGCGCGGTCGCGCACCTTGTGGTAGAAATGCTTGCCGCCCAGCGGCTTGGGGAGCGTGACCGCGGTGATCAGCTCGCCGGCCTGGAGCGTGTTGTCGAGGTGCGGCGTGTCGCCGGGCAGGCGATGGAAGTCGGCGATGGCGATCTTCCGCGTGGCGCCGTCGGGCTTCACCGTCTCCACCGTCGCGTCGAGCAGCCGCATCGCGATCGCCATGTCGCCCGGATAGGTGGCGATGCACGCCTTGCTGGTGCCGATCACCGCGAGCTGGCGGCTGAACCCGCCGATCGCGGCGCAGCCGCTGCCGGGCTTGCGCTTGTTGCAGGGCTGGTTGGGATCGTAGAAATAGGGGCAGCGGGTGCGCTGGAGCAGATTGCCCGCGGTGGTCGCCTTGTTGCGCAGCTGGCCGCTCGCGCCCGCCACGATCGCCCGGGTCAGCACCGCATAGTCGCGGCGGACGCGCTTGTCGGCGGCGAGATCGGTGTTGCGCACCAGCGCGCCGATGCGCAGCCCGCCGTCGCTCGTCTCCTCGATCCGGTCGAGCGCGAGCTTGTTGACGTCGATCAGGTGCGCCGGCGTCTCGATCTCGAGCTTCATCAGGTCGAGCAGGTTGGTGCCGCCGGCGATGAACTTGGCGCCGGGGGTCTTGGCGGCGAGTGCGGCCGCATCGGCCGGGCTGCTCGCGCGGGTGTATTCGAACGCCTTCATGCCTGCCTCCGCCCCGCGGCCTCGCGGATCGCCTCGACGATGTTGGAATAGGCGCCGCAGCGGCAGATGTTGCCGCTCATCCGCTCGCGGATCTCCATCTCGGAGAAAGCCGGCGAGGCGGCGACGTCGGCGGCGACATGGCTGGGGATGCCGGCCTTGATCTCGTCGAGCACCGCGACGGCCGAGCAGATCTGCCCCGGCGTGCAATAGCCGCACTGATAGCCGTCATGCTTCACGAAGGCGGCCTGCATCGGGTGCAGGTCCTCGGGCGTGCCCAGGCCTTCGATGGTGGTGACGCTGTCGCCTTCGTGCATCACCGCCAGGCTGAGGCAGGAATTGATCCGCCTGCCGTTGACCATCACCGTGCACGCGCCGCACTGGCCATGGTCGCAGCCTTTCTTGGTGCCGGTGAGGTGGAGGTGCTCGCGCAGCGCGTCGAGCAGCGTGGTG
>JAPJRE010000085.1 GCA_030824725.1 Sphingomonas sp. | reverse complement strand
ATTCAGGTACTCCCCTCCCGCGTGCGGGAGGGGGCCGGGGGGTGGGCCCCCGGCATCCGCGACACCATCGCTTGTGGAGAGGGAGCGCCCACCCCCAGCCCCTCCGCCAAGCGGGAGGGGAGTACCTGAATGGCACGCGTAGCATTTATCGGCCTCGGCAACATGGGCGGCGGGATGGCGGCGAACCTCGCCAAAGCCGGCCACGACGTCCGCGCTTTCGATCTGTCGCCGGAAGCCTTGGAGCGCGCGAAGAAGGCCGGCTGCCTGCCCGCCGCCAACGCCGCAGAAGCCATCGCCGGCGCCGAGGCGATCGTCACGATGCTGCCCGCCGGTCGCCATGTCGAGGCGCTCTACACCGAGACGCTGCTCGACCATGCCGAGGCGGGCGCGATCCTGATCGACTGCTCGACCATCGACGTCGCCACCGCCCGCAGCGTCGCCGAAGCCGCGACCCAGCGCGGGCTGCTGGCGGTCGACGCGCCGGTCTCGGGCGGGATCGCTGCGGCGACTGCCGGCACGCTCACCTTCATGGTCGGCGGCGCGGTCGCAGCGTTCGCGCGCGCCGAGCCGTTTCTCGAGGACATGGGCAAGGCGGTGATCCATGCCGGTGCCAGCGGTGCGGGCCAGGCAGCGAAGATCTGCAACAACATGATCCTCGGCGCGACGATGGTCGCGACCTGCGAGGCCTTCGCGCTCGCCGAGAAACTGGGGCTGGACCAGCAGCGCTTCTTCGACATCGCCTCGGTCTCCTCGGGCCAGAGCTGGTCGATGACGAGCTATTGCCCGGTGCCAGGTGTAGGCCCGGAAACCCCGGCCGATCGCGGCTATCAGGGCGGGTTCGCCGCGCCCCTGATGCTCAAGGACCTCAAGCTGGCGCTCGAAGCCGCCGCCAGCGTCGGCGCGCAGGTACCGATGGGCGAGCGCGCCGAGCAGCTCTACGCGGCGTTCGTCGAGGGCGAAGGCGCCGGGCTGGATTTCTCCGGGATCATCAAGACGCTGCGCTGAGGGCGGGAAGGGTTGCCGCCCGGTGCCGCTTGCCGCTAAGGGCGGCCGGGTAACGGGTGCCCTCCCCGACGGGAGGGTGAAAAGGGAAGCCGGTGGAAGTCCGGCGCTGCCCCCGCAACTGTAGCCGGTGAGCCGGCGTGCCAATTTGCCACTGGAGCCCAAGCTTCCGGGAAGGCGGCGCGTCTGCGACGACCCGGGAGCCAGGAGACCTGCCCGCTACGGTCGATTCCTTCACGCGGGCGGGGTGCACCGGGTGATCGGGGCTGAAATCCCCGTGTGAGCGACACCAAACCATGCGGGAGCCCGTGGCTCCCCATATCGGGTGTCTGAAATGAACTTTTGCAAGCTTTCCCTGTTCGCCACCGCCGCGCTCGCGCCGCTGGTCGCCCATGCCGATCCGGACGACGACCGCATCGTCGTCGTCGCCAGCGGCGTCTCTCAGCGCGCGGATACGGTGGGGCGTTCGATCACGACCATCGACCGCGACGAGATCGAGCAGCGCCAGACCGTCGCGCTCTCGGACCTGCTCGCCACCACGCCGGGCGTTACCGTCGTCCGCAATGGCGGGCTCGGCACCGCGACCGCGCTCAGCATCCGCGGCGCGCAGAGCGACCAGACGCTGGTGCTGATCGACGGCATCCGCGTGGCCGATCCCTCCGCCACAGGCGGGGCCTACAATTTCGCCAGCCTGCTCGCCGGGTCGGTCGAGCGCGTCGAGGTGCTGCGCGGGCCCAATTCGGTGATCTGGGGCAGCCAGGCGATCGGCGGTGTGGTCAACGTGACCACACTGCAGGGTGCGCAGGGCCTCCATGTCCGCGGCAATGCCGAGGGGGGATCGCTCGGCACGTTCAACGGCAACGCCGCGATCGCCGGCGGCAACGACCGGATCACCGCCGGGCTGACCGCGGGCTATCTCACCACCAATGGCATCTCCGCCGCCGCCAACGGCACCGAAGCCGACGGCTACCGCCAGGTCGGCGCGACCGGCAATGTCGAGGTGCGGCTGCTCCCCGGCCTCGCGCTGGACCTGCGCGGCTATTATGCCGACAGCAAGGTCGATCTCGACGGCTATGCCCCGCCGACCTACGTCTTCGGCGACACGGGCGAATATGCCAAGACGCAGGAGATCTACGGCTATGCCGGGCTGAAGAACGAGGCGTTCGGGGGCATGTTGCACAACCGGCTGGGCTTCACCCTCTCCGACATCCACCGCGACGGCTACAATGAAGATTCGTCGATCGCGTACCGGTATGGCGGCCGCGCCGAGCGCTACACCTATCAGGGCGACGCGACGCCCGCCGAGCAGCTCCGCCTGGTGTTCGGCGCCGAGCATGAGCAGAGCCGCATCCGCTATGACGAGGGCTTCGGCAGCGTCGGGCGCTACTCCGTCGGCATCACGAGCTTCTACGGCCAGGCTATCGTCACGCCGATCGCACCCGTGACGCTGACCGGCGGCGTCCGCCACGACGACCACGATACCTTCGGCGGCCACTGGACCTGGAACGCCGATCTCGCGGTGCGCGCCACCGCCAGCACCGTGCTCCACGCCAGCTTCGGCGAGGGCTTCAAGGCGCCGACGCTCTACCAGCTCTACAGCGCCTATGGCGATCGCGGCCTCCGCCCCGAGACCGCCAGGAGCTACGAAGCCGGGGTGCGCCAGACGCTGGCCGGCGGCAGGGTCGCGCTGGGCGCGACCTGGTTCCACCGCGATTCGGACAACCAGATCGATTACAACTTCGATACCTCGACCTATTACAACCTGAATAAAACCCGCGCCGGGGGGGTAGAGCTCGAAGCGCTGCTCCAGCCGGTGCAGGCGCTGACCGTCCGGGCGAACGTCACCCATGTCTTCTCGGAGAATCGCAGCGTCGGCACTCTGGGCAACGACCTGCCGCGCCGCCCGCGCGACACCGCCAATGTCTCGGCCGAGTATCGCTTCCCCTTCGGGCTGGCGATCGGCGGCACGGTGACAATGGTGGGCGACAGCTTCAACGATGTCGGCAACCTCACCCCGATCGACGGCTATGCGCTGGCGAGCGTCCGCGCCGAAATGCCCGTGACGAGGCTGCTTTCGGTCTATGGCCGCGTCGATAATATCGGCGACGTGCGCTACCAGCAGATCACCGGCTACGGCACCTACGGCCGCACTGCCTTTGGCGGCGTGCGGGTGCGCTTCCAGTGAGGTCCGGCGCCGCGCTCCTCGCCTGCCTGGGGCTTGCGGGCTGCGCGGCGCCGCCTTCCCAAGGCGGAGGGGGCATCGTCTCGATGAACCCCTGCGCGGACGCGACGCTGATGGAGTTGGTGCCACCGTCGCGCATCGCCGCGATCAGCCATTACTCGCAGCGCGCCGATTCCACCTCGATCCCGCTCGACGTCGCGCGCCGCTTCCGCGGCAACAACGGCACGGCGGAAGAAGTGATCGGCCTCAAGCCCGATCTGGTGGTCGCCAGCAGCTTCACCGCGCCCTCGACCCGCGAGGCCTTTGCTCGCGCCGGGCTGAAGGTGCTCTACCTCGGCATTCCGCCGTCGATCGCCGACAGCAAGGCGCAGGTGACCGAACTCGCCACCGCCCTGGGCACACCCGCGAAGGGCGCCGCGCTCAACGCCCGTATCGATGCGGCCGTGGCCGCTGCCGGCTGGAGCGGCCCCAAAGCCCCCGCGCTGCTCTGGATCGGCGGCAATCTCGTCACCGGCGGCAAGACGCTGCTAGACGACCTGATGACCAGTGCCGGCTTCTCCAACCAGGCGGCGCATTATGGCCTCACCCATACCGGCCATCTGCCGATGGAGCGGGTGATCGCCGACCCGCCGCGCGTGATGCTCGCCCCCGAAGGCGCCGGGCACGACAGCGATTCGCGCGCCGCGATCCTGCGCAAGCGCGCCATCGCCGAGACCGGCCTCAAGGTCACCCAAGCGCAGTTCGCGCGCCAGCTGGTCAATTGCGGCGGCCCGGTGATCCCCGCCGCGCTTGCCCGCCTCGCCGAGATCCGCAAGCAGGTGCGCTGAGCCGGCTCAGCGGCGCGAGAGCACCTTCTCGATCGCTTCGTGCCGCGCCGGATCGGCCGCGCCGAACTCGCGCTCCAGCCGGTCGCGGATGTCGAGCAGTTGCTTTTCGCTGAGATGCTCGATGCCGATGAACTCGTTGCGCGCCTCGGCGATCGCCCGGATCACTTCGTCCAGCTTGGCCTGCAGCGCGGCAGCGTCGCGGTTCTGCGCATTCTGGATCAGGAACACCATCAGGAAGGTAACGATGGTGGTGCCGGTGTTGATCACCAACTGCCACGTGTCCGACCAGTGAAACACCGGCCCGCTCACTCCCCAGACGATGATGACCAGGAAGGCGAGGACGAAGGCCGGGGGGCGCCCTGCCCATGCCGCGACGCTCTGCGCGAACCGTTCGAAAATCCGTCCCAAGCCGCTGCTCCCGATCCCTAACGGCGCCGCTATGCGCGTGCGCCGGGCGCTTGCCAATCGGGGCTGACCCTTGATGTACGGACCGGACGCTAAAGGGGGGCCGGCGTTGCCGCCAGCCCCCCATGTCGCCGGCCGGTCGGGTGGTGCGCCGAAAGCGCATCGCCTGGCCCGTCGGCGGCCTGCGGCAAGCATCCCGGCAGGGGAACGCTCGCCGGTTCGGCATGCGAACCGCCACCGGGAGGGGCGATCGTCGCGCACCTGCCGGGTCGCGCGGCGTCCCTAGGGCACCAGCACCGACACCGGCTTGCAAGTTGCTGATATAGCTTCAGTTTCCCTCCGCGCCACCAGCCTTCTTACAGATCTGAGGGTCTCACTCGCGGCGAGTCGCACCAAGCGGGATCGGCTGTTGATAGTGTGGATAACGGGGACAACCCGCGCTCAGAACCCCGGCGGCGCCCAGTCCGGCGCGGCAAGCTCGAACCCGGCAAAGTCGAAGCCCGGCACCACCACGCAGCTCACCAGCCCCCAGCCGTGCGGCGCCTCGGTCGCCTGCCAGCGGCTGGCGGGCACGCGGGCCTGCGGCAACTGCCCGGCCAGCACGTCGCTGCCGAGCACGACCCGTTCGATGGCGTCATCCACCCCCTCGATCAGCAAGTCCAGCGGCGATCCGGCGTGCCAAAGCCACAGCTCATCGGCATCCACCCGGTGCCAGTGCGAGCGCTGCCCCGCCTCGAGCAGGAACAGGATCCCCGTCCCCGGCGAGCGCGCGTTCCCCTCGGCAGGGGCACGCCACGTCTCGCGGTACCAGCCGCCCTCGGGATGCGCCGCCAGCCCCAGCTTCTCGATGATCGCCCGCGCCTCGTCCAACTGCCTGCCTCCTGCCTGAACGCTGCGTAGTATTGGGTTCATGCAACCGGGATTAAACCCGACACGTTCGTTTCATCAACAACAACTCGGGGAGTATCCCATGCGTACCCTTCTGCTTTCGCTCAGCGCCGCCGCGCTCGCCATCCCCGCTGCGGTCGTGCTGCCCGCCACCCAGGCCGAGGCCAAGGCCGTGATCGGCCAGGACCGCCACTACCGCGACCATGACGACCGCCGCTATCGCCACGACAATCGACGCTATGCCTATCGCGAGTGGCGCGGCCGCGACGGCCGCCGGTATTGCCGCAAGCCCGACGGCACCACCGGCACGGTGATCGGCGCCGTCGGCGGCGCGCTGCTCGGTCGCACGATCGACACCGACGGCGACCGCACGACCGGCACCCTGCTCGGCGGCGTCGCCGGTGCGCTCGCCGGCCGGGCGATCGAAAAGGGCGGCAGCAGCTGCCGCTGATGCGCTGAAGCATTAACCCCGGGGTGGTAGACACCCCGGGGCATCTTTCGCGTCCTCGTCCTTCCCACCTTGTTCCCGGATGCCGCGCGCCCGCATTTCGGCATCTTCGTCGAGCGCCAGACCCGGGCGCTCGCGGCGCGCGACGGGGTGGAGGTTCGGGTGGTCGCTCCGCGCGGGCTGCCGCCCTTCCAGCTCGATCGCCACCCGCGCGCTCCGCCCGATGCTGGCCGAACTGCGCCGCACCTTCCCCTTCGACGTGATCAATGCCGAGTTCTTCCTCCCCGATGGCCCCGCCGCCGTCGCGCTCGGCAACACCTCCGACGTGCCCGTCTCGATCAAGGCACGCGGATCGGACATCCACCAATAGGCCCACCGCCCCGCCATCACCCGCCAGATCATGCGGGCGGGACAGACAGCCGACGGCCTGCTCTCGGTATCACTGGCACTGCGCGACGACATGCTCGCGCTCGGCATGCCGGCCGAGCGGACGGACTGCATCGTCACCGGCGTCGACCTCGCCCGCTTCGCCCCGCGCGACCGCGCCGCCGCCAAGCAGGCGCTCGGCATCGCGGGACTACTGGTCGCCTCGGTCGGCGCGCTGATCCCGCTCAAGGGGCACGACCTGCTGATCGACGCGGTCGCCGGCCTGCCCGGCGTCTATCTCGCCATCGCCGGCCAGGGACTGGAGGCCGATCGCCTCGCCGCCCGCATAGCGGCGCTGGGCTGCGGCGAGCGCATCCGGCTGTGCGGCCCGCTTCCCCCCGATTCCATCGCCGACCTGCTCGCCGCCGCCCTGCCCCCCGAGGATGCTCGCCGCATTGCCGGCCCCTTCACCTGGGCGGCCAATAGCGAACGATTGCACCGGCGCCTCGAACGGCTCGTCGCCCGACGTCGCGGAACCTGAGCGTATCTGCAGGGGTTCGTAGCTGCGGGGGGCTGAAGGAGCCCGTGATGCAGAAGCCCAAGCCCTATCGATCGCCGCGCCGACGCCCTTCCCCCGCCGCGCAGCCGCCGCGCCGGCTGCGTCGCGCCGCCACCGCGCCGGTCGAGACCGACTTCGACATCGTGTTCGAATGGGAAGTCGACGAGCCCACCCACCATTGAGCGCGCGCACCGCCAAACGTTGACAGCGCGAATCGCTTGGCGGAAGCTGGCCGCTTCACCCAGAGAGGGAGGTGCGGCATGGCCGGCAAGAAAGAGAAGAGGGCGAAGAAGGACGGCAAGAAGACGTCGTTCCTGCCCAAGGTGATCGACGGCATCAAGCTGCCCAAGGACGCGCGCCGCCAGCTCACCAACCTCGCCAAGCACCCGGTGATCGCCGATCTGCTCGCCTCCGGCCTGGTCGCGCTCGCCCAGCGGATCAAGGGCGGCGATGGCAAGGCCGAAGTCGCGCCGACGCCTACTCCCGCGCCCGAAGCCACGCCCGCACCGGCCGCGACTGAAGCGGCGGCAACACCCGCCAAGCCGGCCGTGAAGCGGATCCGCAAGCCGACCGCCACATCGGCCGCGCCTACCGAGGATGCGCCTGCCGCCAAGCCTGCTCCGGCTCGTCGCACCCGCAAGCCCGCGCCCCCCAAGCCTGCCGCCGCGGCTGAACCGGCCGCAACACCAGCCGCCACGGAAGTCAAGCCCGCAAAGGTCGCCAAGGCGCCGCCGCCGCGCCGAACCCGCAAGAAGGCAGACACCACCGCCAAGCCGCGCACCCGCCGCACGCCGCCCAAGACGGAGAGCTGACCCGCGCCGCCTTGCCACATCCTCATCCCGGCAAAGGCCGGAATCGATTGGGGTCTCCGTGTGGGCCAGCTACTAACGAGTGGCGAATGGATTCCGGCTTTCGCCGGAATGGCGGAAAGGGGTTTTCAGAAATTCCCATAGAAAACGGGCCCCGCCCTACGGCGAGGCCCGTCTCGTTGGTTAGCCGCAGCGATCAACGACGATGGTTGTTGCGGTCGTGGCGCTCGTAACGGATCTTGGCCGACAGCGCGTCGTAGCGGCGGTCGAGATCGCGGCGTTCCTGCATCGTCAGGCCGGGGCGCGAGGCGCGATAGCGCGCCTCGAGGCGCACCAGGCCGCGATATTCGTTGCGGATCTGGGTCGCTTCGCGGCGGCTGAGCGACCCCGAGCGGATGCCCTGGTTGATGCGCTGCTCGATGCGATCCTGGCGGGCGTTGATGGCCTGCCAGCCCGGCTGGGCCGATGCGGGAACCGCGGCGGTGGCGACACCAAGGCCGGCGATCAGCAGCATGAACTTCTTCATCGGATACTCCTCACTTCGACGGGACCGCCCCTGCGGTCGAGAGCCGTTGTGGAACGCCGATGTCGCGGTTTTGTCCCGCCGATCGCGGTTTTGCGTCACCAATTGTCGCAAGCCGGAGCGGTTCGTTCAGGTTCAGGCGGCGAGCAGCCGCTCCGCCTGGGCGCGCGCCTCGGGGGTGATTTCGGCGCCCGAGAGCATCCGCGCGATCTCCTCGCGCCGCTGCTCGGGGGTGAGCGGGGTAACGCCGGTACGGGTGACGATGCCGTCGTGGCGCTTGGCGATCAGCAGATGCCGCGCCCCGCGCGCCGCGACCTGCGGGCTGTGGGTGACCACCAGCAGCTGCGAGCCCTGGGCGAGCCGCGCCAGCCGCTCGCCGATCGCATCGGCGACCGCGCCGCCTACGCCGCGATCGATCTCGTCGAAGATCAGCGTCCGCGCGCCGCCCTCTTCGGCCAGCGCCACCTTCATCGCCAGGATGAAGCGCGACAGCTCGCCGCCGCTGGCGATCTTCATCAGCGGGGCGAAGGGGGCGCCGGGGTTGGTCGAGACCTCGAATTCCACCCGGTCCATGCCGGCGGCGCTCCACTGATTCTCGTCGAGCGGCTCGACCATGGTGCGGAAGCGCGCGGCATCGAGCTTGAGCGGCTTGAGCTCGGTCGCCACCGCCGCATCCAGCCGCGCCGCCGCCATGGTGCGCATCGCGGAGAGCGTCTGCGCCGCCTCGCGATAGCTGGCATGGGCCTCCGCCGCCGCCTTCTCCAGCCTGGCGATCCCAGCCCCGCCGCTGGTCAGCCGCTCCATGCGCCCGGACAGCTCGGCGAGCAGCGCCGGCAGTTCGTCCGGCTGCACCCGGTGCTTGCGGGCGAGGCCACGCAGTTCGAACAACCGCGCCTCGTCGGCCTCTAGCGCAGCGGGATCGAACGCCAGCGCCTCGGCGGCGGCATCGACCTGCGCCTGTGCCTCGCTACCCTCGGTGATCGCGCGATCGATCGCGGCGAGCGCTTCGGCCAGTGCCTCGTGATCGTCGGACACGCGCTCCAAGATGCGCGCCGCCTGCCGCAACCGGGCAAGGCCGCCGTCCGAGCCCTCCAACAGATCGGCGATGCCCTGCAGGTCGGTCGCGATCTTCTCGCCGCGCTGCATCGACGCACGACGCTCCGCCAGCCGCTCCTCCTCGCCTTCCTCCGGTGCGAGCGCCGAAAGCTCGGCGACGGCATGCTCCAGCCATTCGCGATCGCGCTCGGCGCTGTCCTGCTCGGCGCGCGCTATGGCCAGCGCATCCTCGGCTGCGCGCCAGGCGCGGTGCGCGATCGCCACCGGTCCCACGTCGCAGCGCCCGAAGGAATCGAGCAGCAACCGGTGCCCGCGCGGATTGAGCAACCCGCGGTCGTCATGCTGGCCGTGAATTTCGACCAGGTGCGGCGCCAGTTCGCGCAGGAACCCGGCGGACGCGGGCTGGTCGTTGACAAAGGCCCGGCTGCCGCCATCGGCCTTGACCAGCCGGCGGACCAGCAGCGGCTCGCCAGGCTCCAGCTCTATGCCGTTTTGCGCGAAGAGATTGGCGATCTCGCCATCGGCGGGCGGCGGCACGAAGCTCGCCACCACCACCGCCTGGCCCGCGCCGCTGCGGACCAGCCCGCTATCGGCGCGCGCGCCCAGCGCCAGCCCCAGCGCGTCGAGCAGGATTGACTTGCCCGCCCCGGTCTCGCCGGTCAGCACGCCGAGCCCTTCGCCGAACTCCAGGTCCAGCGCCTCGATCAGCACCACGTCGCGAATGGATAGCGCGGTCAGCATCGCGGCCCCCTATCGCAGGAACAGGAGAAGAACGAAAGTGGTTTTAGCTCGCGGGCTTGGGCGGCGTGCTCGCCTTCGCCACAGCCGCCACCTTGTCCTGGTTTTCCTGCATCAGCTCGTACGCATGCTTGTACCACTCGGTGCCCGGATAGTTGGCGCCGAGCACCGCGGCGGCCTTGTTGGCCTCCTCCGGCACGCCCATCGCGAGATAGCTCTCGGTCAGGCGCATCAGCGCCTCGGGGACATGGGTCGTCATCTGGTAGTTGTCGACCACATTGCGGAAGCGCAGCGCCGCCGCCAGCCACTGGCCGCGCTTCTCGTAGAAGCGACCGACTTCCATTTCCTTGCCGCCCAGATGATCGCGCACCAGGTCCAGCTTCAGCCGCGCGTCGGCGGCGTACTTCGAGTTCGGGTAGCGGCGAATCAGCTCGCCGAGCGAATCGAGCGCCTGCTGGGTGATCTTCTGGTCGCGGGTGACGTCGCTGATCTGCTCGTAATAGGAAATGCCGATCAGATAATAGGCATAGGGCGCATCGCGGTTGCCCGGGTGGACCGCCAGGAAGCGCTGCGCCGAGGCGATCGATTCGGCATAGTCACGGTTCAGATAATAGCTGAACGCGCCCATCAGCTGCGCACGCCGCGCCCAGACCGAATAAGGGTGCTGGCGCTCGACTTCATCGAACAGCGCGGCGGCGAGCTTGTACTGGTGCTGGTCCAGCTTCTGCTTGGCCGTGCTGTACAGCGTGCCGACGTCGCGCGCGACATAGGGGAGATCCTTCACCCCGCCGCGCTTGGCGCAGCCGGCGACGGAAAGGGCGAACACCGGAAGGAGCGCGAACGCAAGCGCGCGAGGCAGAGGACTACGCATATGGCGGGGTTCTTAGACCGGGGCCGTGGCTGCAAACAATCCTTTTCGGGGCGGGATTGCGGCGGAACCTGCTTCGGGCCACATGCGCTGGCGTTTCCGTACCGTAATCGAAGGGGATCTTCCGTGCCCGCCACGCTTCTCGCCACCCACCGCGTCGAAAAACCCTGGGGCCGCCACACCCTCTATCCGGGCTTTGCCGATCCCGCCAGGGACGGCGAGCCGGTCGGCGAAGTCTGGTTTCAGACGCCGGGCAACTCGACTCCGGACCTGCTGATCAAGTATCTGTTCACCAGCGAGAAATTGTCGGTGCAGGTCCACCCGAACGACGAACAGGCCCAGGCCGTCGGCCTGCCGCGCGGCAAGGACGAATGCTGGATCATTCTCGACGCGCAGCCCGATTCGACGATCGCGCTCGGCACCAAGCAGCCCTACTCGCGCGAGGAACTGCGCGCCGGCGCGCTCGACGGCTCGATCGAGGACATGCTCGACTGGAAGCCGGTAAAGGCCGGCGATTTCTTCTACTCGGCCTCGGGCACGGTGCACGCGATCGGCGCGGGAATCACGCTGATCGAGCTCCAGCAGAACAGCGAGACCACCTACCGCCTCTATGATTATGGCCGCCCGCGCGAGTTGCACCTCGACGAAGGCATCGCCGTGTCCGAGCCGGTGCCCTTCGTGCCGCATCCGATGCCGGGCGCGATCGCGCCAAACCGCACCATCCTCGTTGAAGGCCCCAAGTTCGTGCTCGAGCGCTGGGAAGGCGGCAAGCGCAGCTTTACCCTGCCCGAAGGCACCACCGGCTGGCTGATCCCGGTCAAGGGTGAAGGCGTGGTCGACGGCATTGCCTTCAAGGCGGGCGAATGCCTGACGCTGGAAGGCGCGGTCGCGCTCCATGCCGAGGTCGGCAGCGACCTGCTGTTCGCCTATCCGGGCGACGCACGGGTGCCCTCGATGGACGCCGAATGAACCGGACGTAGTTTTCCATTCACGCAACCTGCCGCCGCGTGCGGACGTTCGGCACGCATCGACAACGACAAGGAAATGTCACGATGCGCATGTTGTTCGTAGCCGCCGCGGCGGCGCTGACGGTAACCGCGGTGCCCGCCATGGCGCAGGGCCCGCGCGAGCGCGATGCACGCCAGGATTGCCGCCGTGACCTGCGACACGCGGATAACCGCGGGGAATATCGCCGCGAGTTGCGCGACTGCCGTCAGGATATCCGCCAGGCGTCGCGCGCCGACAATCGCCAGTGGCAGCGCGATTGGCGCCGCTACCGCAACTATGACTATAACCGCCTGCCTGCCGGCGAGCGCCGCTATTATGCCGACCGCTATTACCGCGACGGCCGCTACTACCAGGAACGCCGCCTGACGCGGAATGACCGCATCTATCGCGGCAATGACGGCCGCTATTACTGTCGCCGCAACGACGGCACGACCGGCCTGATCGTGGGCGGCGTCGCCGGCGGCCTGCTGGGCAACGCGCTTTCCTCGGGCGGCAATGCGACGCTCGGCACGCTGCTCGGCGCAGCGGCAGGCGGCGCGCTCGGCCACTCGGTGGACCGCGGCAACGTCCGCTGCCGCTAAGGCCCGACGGCCTGCACGAAGAGGGGTCCGGTTCGCCGGGCCCCCTTTTTATGCGTGCGCCAAAATGCGTCGAGCGATACGCGTCCCATGCCTCGCACTATCATTCCGGCGAAAGCCGGAATCCATTGGCCTCCGTCGCAGCAAGAGCGGAAACCTAAAGGCGAATGGCTCCCGACCTTCGCCGGGATGACCAAGTCTGGTCGGCAGATCGACCCGGCACGGGACGGACTCAGATAAACCCGCCGGTGAGCATCAGCCGCACGCCGCTGATGATCAGGATCAGCAGATTGAAGTTCCGTCCCGCCGTTTCGCGCGAGAGCATCCCCACCACCGTGCCGGTGAGCGCGATCGGGAAGGCGAGCCAGTTGACCAGCGGCAGGAAGGGGAACGGGATGATCCCCACCAGCGCAAAGGGCAGCGCCACCAGCCCGATCAGCAGCGAGAGTGCGTTGAACATGGGCGGGATATGGGGTGGCGGGAGTGTGTTATCAAGATAGCACGGACGACCGGTCCGCACGCGAACTTTGCGCGCGCCACGGCGCAGGTGAGGGAACGGGCACAATGGCGGCTGTCGCCCCGATAGAATTCTCTAATGGGTCGATTGTGTTGAAAAACCCGCCCTTGAAGTCGCGTTGACGGTCTGATTCA
>JAPJRE010000084.1 GCA_030824725.1 Sphingomonas sp. | reverse complement strand
CATCCCCGCTGTTCAAATTCCCCGAGCCACCTCTGCTGCAACAGAAATGCCCCCGCGGCGAAGATCCGCGGGGGCATTTTGTTTGAAAGGGGCGGCGGATCAGCCGTCGACGTTGCGCCGGAAGGTCTCGGGCAGGAAGAGCAACCCGAACACCAGCGTCGCCGCTGCCACCACCACGGGGTACCAGAAACCGTGATAGATGTTGCCGTTGGCGGCGACCATTGCGAAGCCGATCGCCGGCAGCAGCCCGCCCAGCCAGCCATTGCCGATATGATAGGGCAGCGACATCGAGGTGTAGCGGATGCGGCTGGGGAACAGCTCCACCAGCATCGCCGCGATCGGGCCATAGACCATGGTGACCAGCAGCACGAGGTAGAAGAGCAGCGCCACCACCAGCGGCTTGTTCATCGCCGCGGGATCGGCCTTGGCCGGATAGCCGACCTTGGCGAGCTCGCCGGTGACGGCGGGCTTGGCCGGATCGCTGCCCTTGGCGGGCACCGCCGGCGCGCCGACCACCTGCGCGGTGAAGTCGGCGATCGCCTTTTTCCGCGCGTCGCCGCTTACCTGGCGCGGATCGGGCGCGGTGAAGCGCTTGCCGCCGATGGTGACGGTGGCGAGCATGCCGGGGGCGGCCTTCACATTCTCATAGTTCACCCCGGCCTTGGCGAGCGCGTTCTTGACGATGTCGCAGCTGGTCGTGTCGAACTTGTTCTGGCCGACGGGATCGAATTGCGATGAGCATTCGCCCGGATCGGCGGTGACGGTGACCGGGGCCGAGGCCAGCGCGCGGGCCAGCGCCGGATTGGCGGCGTTGGTGAGCGCGTGGAACACCGGGAACAGGGTGAGCGTCGCCAGCGCGCAGCCGGTGAGGATGATCGGCTTGCGGCCGACCTTGTCCGATAGCCAGCCGAAGAACAGGAAGAAGGGCGTTCCCAGCAGCAGCGCGGTGATCGCGAGCATGTTGGCGGTCAGCCCGTCAACCTTGAGCATCTTTTCGAGGAAGAACAGCGCGTAGAGCTGGCCGGTATACCAGATCACCGCCTGGCCGGCGATCGCCCCGAAAAAGGCGATGAGCACGATCCGCAGGTTCTTCCACTGGCCGAAGGCTTCGGTGAGCGGTGCCTTGGAAGCGGTGCCTTCGGCCTTCATCTTCTTGAACACCGGGGATTCGTGCAGCTTCAGCCGCAGCCACAGGCCGACCGCGAGGAACAGGCCGGAGAGCAGATAGGGCACGCGCCAGCCCCAGGCCTTGAACGCTTCCTCGCCCACGCCGGTGACCGGCGAGCGGACGGTGATGACGATCAGCAGCGCCATGGCGAGACCCGCGGTGGCGGTGATCTGGATCCAGCTGGTGTAGAAGCCGCGCTTCCCCTCCGGCGCATGTTCGGCGACATAGGTGGCGGCACCGCCATATTCGCCGCCCAGTGCGAGGCCCTGAAACATGCGCAGCACCACCAGCAGGATCGGCGCGGCGACGCCGGCCGTCTTGTAGGTGGGCAGGCAGCCGACCAGGAAGGTGGAGAGGCCCATCACCAGCAGGGTGATGATGAAGGTGTAGCGCCGCCCGACCATGTCGCCGATCCGCCCGAACACCAGCGCGCCGAACGGTCGCACGATGAAGCCGGCGGCGAACACCAGCAGCGCCATGATGAACGAAGTGGTGGGGTTGAGTCCGGTGAGGAACTGCGCGGCGATGATCGTCGTCAGCAGCCCGTAGAGATAGAAATCATACCATTCGAACACCGTGCCGAGCGAACTGGCGGTGATCACCAGTTTCTCGCTTCGGGTCGCCTCGTGATGCCGTGGCAAGGCATCGTCCACGCTGGTTGCCATCGCATTCTCTCCTCGTTCGGCGGGTCCGTACCGCCCGTGGTTCGGACGTTTCGGTTCAGAACCCGTATTTTGCGGCGAACTCTACACGCTCCAGGCGCCCCTTCTGCCCGGAAACCAGCTCGCGTTCGCCGTGGCGGAATTCGATGCCGAGATCGACATTCTTGACCGGCGAAGTGAACAGGTTCCCTGCGATGCTGAAGGCACGCTTGTTGTACGCGGCGATACTGGCAAGCGGCAGCGCGCTTGCATAGTCGACCTGTTGGAAAGATCCGACCAGGTTCGCGCGCCACTGCGCGGCCAGCGGCAACCGTACCGCCACCAGCCCGGCCAGCACCTTCACATGCTTCAGCCGGCCGGTCGCCGGCATGAGGACGGCATCGGGCGCGAAGTTCAGCCCGACATAGCGGCTGATATCCCGGCCATAGGTGACCATCGCGCGCAGATCGGCCGATTTGGCGGCGTTGAGCCAGAGCTTGCCGGCGGCGGACACGCCATAGCCGGCCTGGGTGCGGCCGGTGCCGCTCGCTTCCACCCGGACCTGGCGCACCAGCCCTGCCAGCGACAACTCACCACGACTTCCGATGAGGTTTAGCCGCGCGGTGGCGTCGGGCAGATGATCGGTACCGTTCTCGATCAGCGCGGGGCCGTCGAGCGTGGCGGTCGCGCTTTCCGGATTTTCCACCGCCACGCTGAGCGTCACAGCCTTGGAGAGCGGCGCCGCGTAGCGGATCTGGGGCTGGCGGGCGAAGACGGTGCCCTCGGTCGCGCCGACATAATCGGTGCTTTCGGGTAGCGCGCCGACATATTGGAAGTTGGTCCACTCCTGGCCGATCAGCAGGCGATCGACCTGCAGCCAGGCGCGGCGCAGCGCCAGCGTATAGCCATTGGTGGTGCGCTGCGATCCACCGCCGCTGATCGCCGGGGCGGCGTTGGAATCCACCTGGAAGTCGGTTTCGACATAACCCAGCACGCGGCGCCCGGCGACGGTGGAGGCGAGGTTGACCGCAAGCCGGGTCTGCTTGGCGCCGAAATCGGTATCGGTCGTGCCCTTCGCACTGCCCACCGGGATGGTCTGCGGCAGGTAGAAGTCGCGACCAAGCGAGTTGGTGGCGACCGCGCCATTGGCGAAATGGCTGCTCGCCGCGACCAGCTTGACGAAGCCGGTGAGCTCGATGGTGGTATTGCCGCTGCGCATGCCCTCCGGCGCGGGCTTTGCCTCCAGCGCGGCGAGCTTGGCGGCGGTGGCCTCGCTTCTGGTCACTGCCGCCTGGGCGGCTTCGGCGAGCTGTGCTGCCCGCGCGGCGCTGGCGGCGCCTTCGGCATCGGTCTGGGCGCGGCTCGCCTGGAGCGCGGTGCGGAGTTCGGCCAGTTCGGCCTCCATCTTCGCGAGCCGCGCTTCGAGCGCCGCCTCGCGCGCGCTGGGCCCGGCACGGCTCTGCGCCTGCGCGGCCATCGGGGACAGGAGCGCGGTTGCACCCAACAGCGCCGCCAAGAAGGGGGCCCTCGATCCAGCCATCTCACTCTCCCGAAACATTCGTTTGTTCTGGCGCCGACTGTCCTGCAATCGCGGCGGCGCCGACAGCGGGACCATGGTCGGGGAGGGGCGACGATGGTCGGGGGTCCGGGCGCGCGGCGGCGAGGCTATGCAGCGGAAAAGCGCGGCGGCCCACGACCCGCCGCCCGCACGCGAAGGAGAGCGCCATGTCCGAAGCCATCCACCCCGTGCCCGAAGCCTGGGCGAAGAACGCGCTGATCAATGCCGATCGCTATGCCGAGCTCTACCGTCAGTCGGTGGAGGATTCGGATGGCTTCTGGCGGCAGGAGGCGCAGCGGCTCGACTGGATCACCCCCTTCACGCGGGTGCAGCGGACCAGCTTCGACGAGGCCGATTTCGGCATTCGCTGGTTCGAGGACGGCGCACTCAACATCGCCGCCAATTGCCTCGACCGGCACCTCGCGGTGCGCGGCGATGCGATCGCGATCCTGTGGGAAAGCGACGATCCGAGCGAGCTCGAGCGGCGGATCAGCTACCGCCAGCTCCACGCCGAGGTGTGCCGCTTCGCCAACCTGCTCAAGGCGCGCGGGGTGGGCTGCGGCGACCGGGTAACGCTGTACCTGCCGATGGTGCCCGAAGCGGCCGTCGCGATGCTTGCCTGCGCGCGGATCGGCGCGATCCACTCGATCGTCTTCGCCGGCTTCTCGCCCGACGCGCTGGCCGGGCGCATCCTCGATTGCGGCTCGCGGCTGGTGGTGACCGCCGACGAGGGGCTGCGCGGCGGGCGGCGGGTGCCGCTCAAGGCCAATGTCGACGAGGCGCTGACCCATTGCCCCGATGTCGACAGCGTCATCGTGCTTCGCCGCACCGGTGCCGAGGTGGCGATGCAGGCGGGGCGCGACGTCGATTGGCACGAAGGCGTGGCGGGCCAATCCGCGGCGTGCCCGCCCGAGGCGATGAATGCCGAGGACCCGCTGTTCATCCTCTATACCTCGGGCTCGACCGGCAAGCCCAAGGGCGTGCTGCACACCACCGGCGGCTATGCGGTGTGGGCGTCGATGACCCACCAATATGTGTTCGACTATCGGCCGGGGCAGATCTTCTGGTGCGCGGCGGATATCGGCTGGGTCACCGGGCACAGCTATGTCGTCTACGGCCCGCTGATCAACGGGGCGACCACGGTGATGTTCGAAGGCGTGCCCAACTGGCCCGATCCCTCGCGCTTCTGGCAGGTGGTCGACAAGTTCGGCGTGGAGATCTTCTACGGCGCCCCCACGGCGCTGCGCGCGCTGATGCTCGAAGGCGATCACTGGGTGCAGAAGACCCGCCGGTCGTCGCTCAGGCTGCTCGGCTCGGTCGGCGAGCCGATCAACCCGGAGGCGTGGGAATGGTATCACCGCGTCGTCGGCGAGGGGCGCTGCCCGATCATCGATACCTGGTGGCAGACCGAAACCGGCGCGGCGATGATCACCCCGCTGCCGGGGGCGACCGATCTCAAGCCCGGATCGGCGAGCAAGCCGATGTTCGGCGTCGCCCCGCAGCTGGTCGACGGCGAGGGGACGGTGCTGGACGGCGCAACCGAGGGTTGCCTGGTGATCACCCAGAGCTGGCCGGGCCAGATGCGTGGGGTGTGGGGCGATCCGGAGCGCTTCTTCCAGACCTATTTCACCACCTTTCCCGGTAAATATTTCACCGGCGACGGCTGCCGCCGCGATGCCGACGGCTATTACTGGATCACCGGCCGCATCGACGACGTGATCAACGTCTCCGGCCACCGCATGGGGACGGCCGAGATCGAGAGCGCGCTGGTGGCGCACGAGGCGGTTGCGGAGGCGGCGGTGGTCGGCATGCCGCACGCGATCAAGGGCCAGGGCATCTATGCCTATGTCACCACCAACGCCGAAGTGGAACCGGACGAAGCGCTGCGCCGAGCGCTGGTGCAATGGGTGCGGCACGAGATCGGACCGATCGCTACACCCGACGTGATCCAGTTCGCGCCCGGCCTGCCCAAGACGCGCAGCGGCAAGATCATGCGGCGTATTCTTCGCAAGATCGCCGAGAACGAAACCTCCAATCTCGGGGATATTTCTACCTTGGCGGATCCGTCGGTTGTCGCCACCTTGGTCGCCGACCGTCCGCAACTAGCGGAGGCCTGAACCGGAGGGGAAGTTGGGCAGCGCCATCCTGATCGCCGACGATCACCCGCTGTTTCGCCAGGCGCTGGGCCTGGCGGTTGCCCGGGTGCGGCCGGAGGCGCGGGTGGTCGAGGCCGGCACGCTCGCCGCCGCCGCGCGCGCTGTGGAGGACGTGCAGGGGGCGGGCGACGGGCTGGACCTGATCCTGCTTGATCTGAAGATGCCCGGCGCGCTTGGCTATTCGGGGATCGCGCTGCTCCACGCCGAGTGCCCCCGCGTGCCGATCCTGGTCGTCTCCAGCGCCGAAGGTGCGGCCGCGGCCGAGGAGGCGCGGGCGTTCGGCGCGGTCGGCTTCCTACGCAAGGACAGCGATCTCGCCGCGATCGAGGCGGCGATCGCCAAGGCGCTGCACGGGCGGGCGCCGGCCGTCGAGCGCGCCCCGGACGATGCCGAGCTGGCGCCGGTCCGCGAAACGGTGGCAAAGCTGACCCCCACCGAGCTGAAGGTGCTGCTCGCGGTGCTCGACGGCCAGCTCAACAAGCAGATCGCCCACGGGCTGGGCATCAGCGAGGCGACGGTGAAGGCGCACATGACGGTGATCATGCGCAAGCTCGACGTGCGCAACCGCACCCAGGCGGCGCTGGTCGCCCGTTCGCTAGGGCTGGACCTGCGCCACTGAAACCCCATCGAGGAAGCGGCGCAGTGAGTCCGGGTCGATCGGCTTGGCGTAAAGGCCAATATCGGCGGCGGCGGCTTGCGCCGCCAGCGCCGCGCCGTTCTCGGCCGTGACCAGTGCGGCGGGCAACCCCGGGCGCGTCTTCCGCAGCGCGGCGATCAGCGCCAGCCCGTCCAGGCTATTCTCGCCCAGCCGGAGGTCGGCGATGACCGCGTCGAACCGGCCCGGCGCCGCCAGTGCGGTTGCGCTGTCCTGTGTGGCGACGGGCACATGCCCCAATTGCCGCAGCAGCGTCACGCTTGCCTCGACGATGCCGGGATCGTCCTCGACTACCAGCAGCCGCAGCGACCGGCCCGAGGATGCCGGCGGCGGCGCGGCTGCGGCCACCGGCGCCGGCGCGGCATGGGCGGGCAGGCACAGGCTGAACCGGCTGCCCCGGCCCGGCACCGAGCGGACCTCGACCGTGCCGCCGAGCAGCCGGGCGATGCGCGCTACCAGCGCCAGCCCCAGGCCCTGGCCTTCGACATCGACCGCGCCCAGCCGGGTGAACTCGCCGAAGATCGTGCCGATCTGTGCCTCCGGAATGCCGACGCCGCTGTCGACCACGTCGATCCGCCAATCTCCGGCCCGTCGCCGCACGCCGATCAGCACGCCGCCCCTGGCGGTATAGCGCACCGCATTGACCAGCAGGTTCTGGATCACCGAGCGCACCAGCCCGGGATCGCTGTGGATCGCGCCGGGCAGCGGGCCGATCCGCAACTTCAGTCCCTTGGCCTCCGCCATCGGCCGCAGTTCCTCGGCAAGCTCGGTGAGCAAGGGGGCGAGGGCGATCGTCTCCAGGGTCGGCTGCACCCCGCCGGCATCGAGCTTGCTGATGTCGAGCAGCGCGCGCAGCAGCTCCTCGGCACCGCGGATCGCGCCGTCGAGGCGGGCGAGGATCGGCCGCATCGTCGGCGCGATGTCGCGCTCCAGCGCGGCCGCGAACAGCCGGGCGGCGTGAAGCGGCTGGAGCAGGTCATGGCTTGCGGCGGCGAGGAAGCGGGTCTTGTCGCGATCCGCCTCGGCGAGCAGGCGATTGGCCTCGGAGAGTTCGTGGGTGCGGGCCTCGACACGATCTTCCAGCGCCTCCAGCGTCTCGCGCAGCGCGGCGCGGGCACGGGCCTCGCTGGTCACGTCGGTGAAGCTCATCACATAGCCGCCGCCGGGCATCGGCCCGCCTACGGTCTTGATCACCCGCCCGTCGGCGCGGGTCCGCTCGAAGCTGTGCTCCAGCCCGCGGCGGAGATGTTCGAGCCGCTTCTCGACGTGGAAATCGGCCCCGCCCGGTCCGAAATCGCCGCGCCTGGCATTGTGGCGGATGAGATCGGCGACGGGCGTGCCCACGCGCACCATCCCCTCGGGATAGTCGAACAGCTCAAGATAGCGGCTGTTCCAGGCGACGAGGTGGAGATCGGCATCGACCACGCTGACCCCGGCATCCATGTTCTCGAAGGTGGCGGCGAGCAGTGCGCGCGAGAAGCGCAGCGACTGGCCACCCTCGTCGAGCAGGCGGGTGACCTGGTCGAGCCGCATCGTGCCCCCGGAGAGCGCCGAGGCGATCAGTGCACGGGCGGACGAGGCACCGATCACCCGGGCGATCAGCGCCTGCGCTCGCCGTGCCGCCTTGCCGTCGATGCGCTGCTCGCTCTCCTCGGCGAATTCGGCGAGTGCGCGCTCCTCGCCGACGAAGCTGGCGGTCAGCCGGCGCAGCTCGCCGATGCTGGTGATGCGGCGCTGGTCGCGGAGGAAGCGGGGCAGGGCGGGCGGCCCCATCCGGCGGGCGGCAAGCACCGCGAAGGCGAGCAGATTGCCCCCCAGGCTCCACAGCACGCCGTGCACCAGCGGCGAGAGCCCCTGCACGCCGAGCAGCGCCAGCGGATCGAGCAGCGTGCCGGCCAGCGCGTCGAGCATCGGCTGGGGCAGCACCGGCGGCAAGGCCAGCGTGTAGAGCCACAGCAGCATGCCGGTCGCCAGGCTGGCGCGGGCGGCGAGCGGATCATTGTCGCGCCGGAGCGCGGCGAGGATCAGGTGCGGGGTATATTGGGCGGTCGCAGCGAAGGCGATCAGGCCGATCGAGGCGAGCGAGTTGCGCGCCGAGATCGCCAGCCCCCAGCCGAGTGCGGCGAGCATCACCGCCGCGATCGACGCGCGCCGCACCGCCAGCATCCGCCGCCCGATCCGCCCCGCGCCGTCGGGCAGTCCGCGCCGGATCATGCTGGGGAAGATCAGGTCGTTCGAGACCATGGTGGCGAGCGCATTGGCCTCCACCACCGCCATCGAGGCCGCGGCGCTGATCCCGCCGACCAGCGCGATGCTGAGCACCAGCGGCGATCCGATCGCGGCGGGCAGCGCCAGCACATAGACGTCGGGTGTAGTTGCCGGCGGCAGGACCGTCAGCCCCGCCAGCGCGATCGGCAGCACCAGCACCGCCATCAGCGCGACATAGGCGGCGAAGCCGAAGCGCGCGCGGACCAGGTCTCCCGGACCGCGCGCCTCGACCAGGCCCATATAGAATTGGCGCGGCAGCCCGATGATCGCGAGCGCCGCGATCAGCCCGATCACCAGCGTGTCGATCGCAAGATGCTCGGCGCGGAACAGTGCGGCGAAGCGCGCCACCCCGGCGAGTGCGCGCTGCTCGCCCTGGCGGAGGATCACGCCTATCGCGAGCAGCGTCACCGCCAGCAGCGCGAGCAGCTTCACCAGCGAGTCGAGCCCGATCGCGTAGAGCAGCCCTTCGCTGCGCCCGGCCAGCTCGAAGCGGCGGGCGCCATAGAGGATGGCGAACAGTGCCAGCAGCGCGGCGGCCGCAATCATCACCGGCTGTTCGAGGGCGACGCCCGATCCGATCCGCAGCGCGATGCCGATCGAGCGCAGCTGCAGGGCGACATAAGGCACCGAGCCGAGCAGTGCGATCACCGTTACCAGCCGGGCGACCACGATGTCGCTGCCGAAGCGGGCGGCAATGAAATCGGACACGGTGGTCGCCCGCTCGGTGGACACGGCCTCGCCCAGCCGCCGGAAGAAGCCGGGCGCGAACAGCAGCGCCAGGACGGGGGCGGCATAGATCGGCAGATAGTTCCAGCCGTCGCGAACCAGGCTGCCCACTGCCCCGTAGAAAGTCCAGCTGGAGCAATAGACGCCGAGCGCCAGCGTATAGAGGGCAGTGCGGAGCGGCGATCGGGCTGCGTTGGCCGCGCGGCGCTCGACGATCGCCGCCACGCAGAACAGCGCGAGCACCAGTCCCAACGCCAGCAGGGCGGCGGCCCCCGGGCCGATCATGCTGCCCCTCCTTCTCCCGCGCGCCTCGCAGGCGGCCTATGCTGGTTTTGGCGCGTAACCTTGCATGTTACCGCGGGCGCGTCGAGCCCGGCGGGGACCGGATCCGCGCTCCGAAACGCGCATCTGACCGCGCGCACGGGTCTCGACCGTCCTCACGTCCTGCGATCTGACGCGCCTCAGCAGCAGCGCCCCTTGCCGCGGCCATAGCGCTCGCGCTGGCGGGCGGCGAAGAAGGCGGCGCGCGATTGCGGCTGCTGGTCCGGATGGCAGGCGGCCATGTGCGCCAGATAGCGCTCATAGGAGGGCACGCCCGCGATCAGCCCGATCGCCTCGCGCAAGCCGGTCCAGAACCCCTTGGGCGGCAGCCGCATGGCTCAGGCCCCCGCCGCCAGCGGGAGCTCGTGCATGGTCGGTCGGTCCGCCTTCCGCGCGGCAAGACATGCCCGCACGGCGAACACCAGGGTCGCCAGCACCACCGCGAGGAACAGCCCGCACAGCCCGGCATCGACCAGATCGTTGAACAGGATGCTGCGCATCTCCGCGGCCGACTTGGCCGGGGCCAGCAAGCCGCCGCCCGCCATTGCCTCGCGGACGCGTGCGGCATGGGCGAGGAAGCTCACCCGCGGATCGGCGGAGAACAGCTTGAGCCCCGCCGCCGAGACGGTGCAGGCGAGCAGCCAGGCGGTGGGGAGCAAGGTGACCCAGGCATAGCGGTCGTGCTTCATCCGGAAGAGCACCACGGTCGCCAGCATCAGCGCGATCGCGGCAAGCATCTGGTTGGCGATGCCGAACAGCGGCCACAGCGTGTTCACCCCTCCCAGCGGATCGGTGACGCCCTGGTAGAGGAAATAGCCCCAGGCGCCGACGCAGAGCAATGTCCCGACCAGCGCCGGCACCGCCCCGGTCGCGTTGCGGAAGCTGGGGACGGCAAGCCCGATCAGGTCTTGCAGCATGAAGCGTCCCGCGCGCGTGCCGGCATCGACCGCGGTGAGGATGAACAGCGCCTCGAACAGGATCGCGAAATGGTACCAGAAGGCCATCATCGCGCGGCCGCCGATCATCCGGCTGAAGATGTCCGCCATTGCCACCGCCAGCGTGGGGGCTCCGCCGGCGCGACTGATGATCGTCGTCTCGCCGACGTCGCGCGCGGTCGCGGCGATGGTCTCGGCCGCGATCGGGAAGCCCATCGCGGTGACGGCCGCGGCGGCGGTCTCGGGCTGGGTGCCGACCACCGCGGCCGGGCTGTTCATCGCAAAATAGACGCCGGGATCGAGGATCGATGCCGAGATCAGCGCCATGATCGCGACGAAGCTCTCCATCAGCATGGCGCCATAGCCGACGAAGCGCAGGTCGCCTTCGGATGCGATCAGCTTCGGCGTGGTGCCGCTGGAGATCAGCGCGTGGAAGCCCGAGACCGCGCCGCAGGCGATGGTGATGAACAGGAAGGGGAACAGCGTGCCCGACCAGACCGGCCCGCTGCCATCGACGAACGGGGTGAGCGCCGGCATCCGGAGTGGGGGGGCGACGACGACGATGCCGATCGCGAGCGCCGCGATCGCGCCGATCTTGAGGAAGGTAGAAAGATAATCACGCGGGGCGAGCAGCAGCCAGACCGGCAGCAGCGCCGCTACCGCCCCGTACGCCACCAGGATCCAGCACAGCTGGACCGGCGTGTAGCTGAACCAGGCGGCGAGCGCGGGGCTGGCCGCGACCTGCTGGCCATAGACGATCGCCGCGAACAGCCCGACCAGCCCGATCAGCGAGGCCTCGCCGACGCGGCCCGGCCGCAGGAAGCGCATATAGACGCCCATCACCACGGCGAGCGGGATGGTCGCGGCGACGGTGAAGGTGCCCCAGGGGCTGTGCGCCAGCGCGCGCACGACGATCAGCGCCAGCACCGCGAGGATGATCACCATGATCAGGAAGGTGCCGATCATCGCGATCGTGCCGGCCCAGGCGCCGAGTTCCATCCGCACCATCTCGCCGAGCGAGCGGCCGTCGCGGCGCACCGAGAGGAACAGGACGAGGAAATCCTGCACCGCCCCCGCCAGCACCACGCCCGCGAGGATCCAGAGCATGCCCGGCAGATAGCCCATCTGCGCGGCGAGCACCGGGCCGACCAGCGGTCCGGCGCCGGCGATGGCGGCGAAATGGTGGCCGAACAGCACGTTGCGGTTGGTCGGTACGAAATCGGTGCCGTCGGGGCGACGCACCGCGGGGGTCGGCCGCGCGGGATCTACCTGCGCCACCCGGGTGGCGAGGAAGCGGGCGTAGAAGCGGTAGGCGATCAGATAGACCGAAACCGCGGCGACCAGTACCCACAGCGCGTTGATCGGCTCGCCGCGCGCACTTGCGATCACCGCCAGCGCCGCGGTGCCCGCCAGCGTGACGAGGATCCAGAGCAGCTTTTGGACGAGCATGGGCATTTTCTGTTTTCCTGACCTGCACCGATGGGGTCGCGTCCCATCGGGTCGGACGGTCCTACCAGCGTCTTGCGGCCGGCGTCACCCTTTGCGGGCCACGTTCTTTCCGGATGACGTTGCGCTTGCTGGAAGGCAGATCCGCCCCGCTCAGGCCTCGGCGAGGAAGCCGCGGAGCAGTGCGTTATACTGGTCGGGCTTTTCCACCATGGTCAGGTGCGAGCAGCCGCTCAGCACCGCCAGCTGCACCGTCCCGCCCAGGCCATCGCGCAGCGTGGTGTGGCAGTCCATCGTGATCTCGTCGAACTCGCCGGTGGTCAGCAGCGTCCTGGTGGTGATGCGCCGGAGGTCCCTGCGGCGATCCCAATCCTTTATCTTGCCGATGATGGTGAACTCGTTCGGGCCGTTGAGCACGCGATAGGCAATCGATTTCGACAGCGCATCGAAGCTCGCCAGCGCGTCGGGCGTCGGCGGCACGCGGAGCACGAAGCGATCGTAGAATTTCTGGGCCAGCGCGGCATAGTCGGGCGTGCCCGTCTTGCCGGCTTCCTCCAGCGCGCGCAACTGGGCGGCGAACCCGTCCGGCATGCCGTCGATCAGCCGGTGCATGCCGGCGATCACCTGGGGCACGCTGGCGAAGGCGCCGCCCAGGATCAGCCGCTCGACGCCCTGGCCACGGCCCTGGCAGAGATATTCGATCGCCTGCAGCGTGCCCCAGCTATGGCCGTACAGCACCACCTTCTGCAGGCCGAGCGCGGCGCGGACCGCATCGACTTCGTCGACCGCGCGCTGGATAGTGTAGATGCGCTCGTCCTGCGGCGCGTCGGCCTTGCCGCAGCCCAGCTGGTCGTAGAAGATGACCGGGCGCTCATCGGACAGCGCCTGCATCGACAGCAGGTAGTTGTGCGCGGCGCCCGGGCCGCCATGCAGGGTGAGCAGCGGCGTCTTTCCGCCGGATCCGAACCGACGCCAATAGATATTGCCGCCCGGCACCGAAGCATAGCCCTCGCTGCTCGCGATCGCAGCAGGCGCTGCCCAGGCGCCCGCGCGCAAAAGGCCCCCTG
>JAPJRE010000083.1 GCA_030824725.1 Sphingomonas sp. | reverse complement strand
GCGAAATATCACGATTACGACAGCGAAATCAGCGACTTACTTGGAGAATGTGGGACAGATCATGCTCGACGAATGACAGGTCTTGGGAGCCGGATCCCCACCCGGAACGTCCGACTCTGGGCGGGAGCGGACAGGCCGCTTTTTCTGAGACGGCCTTGGTCGGACGCTTACCCACGATGGAGGCCGGAAGGTGACATATGGAGGTCGAAACGGTCGGTCCAGTTGTTTGCGCGTTGCTACCCCATATCAAGGCGCCGGCCGAGCTCTGCAGTGCTGATACTCTGAGCGCACAGTGCCTCGACAGCAGCGGCGGAAACCGTCGCTTCTCGGTCGTGGTCGTGTCCAATCGGGTCAGCAGTGGTATCGCATCTCTATAAAGAGATTGAGGGCCGCCGTTGCAGCCGTCTTAGACACCATCGAGGCGATCGGAAAACGGGTTATGCGACTTGTCGAAGATCTCACCAACCCTACGAACCTGCTCGATGAGCACTTTGGTGCGATCATCCGGCAAGCGTATGTCGCGTTGAAGATTCACTTCAGCGACTTCTGCCGTATGATGGGCACGTCGGCTTCGTTGGCTGTGAGGCTGTCACTCGTTACGACCCGCTTCAATGGCACGGCGCCAATCGGCAGTGATCTTTCAATCTTAAGCGCGTCGCCAAGCTCAGCTAGTCGCTTTTCAAGGCTGTCAACGTCCCCGCACCAGATCGTTTCGGCATCACGATCTCTCGAGGGGTCTGGGCCGAGGCCATTCGCTTCGAATGCGACAGGTTTCATCTGCAATCGGTCGCTCCCGCTAAGTTCAACGCCGTATTCTGGACGAGTAGCGCTGCGTAAGACGAGGCGCCCTTCAGAAGCCCAAGACGTCGACATGCCTTCGCGAACTTCATAGCCGAGCCCGTTCAACCCGTCGAGCACGGCTGCGCGGCGCGCTTCGACAGCCCTCTGATGGCGGCTAGCCTCTAGCTTCGCTTGCACCTCGACAGTGTGTGCAGTCAGTTCGTCTGTCGTAAGTTCTGCGGGCTCGAGTTTCCAGGGTGAGGTATCGACGCCTCCCGCGGCAGCCTCTGCGAGAGCAAGGCGGAAGGCGGTGACTGCCTTGGCGTGAGCTCGGATGGTCGTGAGGGCGCGTCCGGTTTCGACCTCAAGAGCATCGAGGATGAGTTCGCGGCGGGCTCTTGGGCTTTGTTCTGCTTCTCGAAGTCTCAAGCGCCATCCAGCGACTCCGGCGAGCTCCTCGAACTGCGCGATCTCCTCGATCCGGCTCTCCAGCCGTTCCATCACCGGATCTGCTGGCGGAGCTGGCTGAGCCTCGACCCAATCGGCGAAGGTGCGCGATCGCTCCCCGTCCTTCAGACGTTGCAGAAGCTTGCCATCAGATTTTGTAACGCCGGTGCCAAGCAGCAGCATGCCCTGAGACGTGGCTGCGGAATCCCCACGCTCGAGTGCCGCCTCTAGCTCGCGATCAAGCGGCGTGCCGGTCGCACGTAGATGCTTTAGCAATGCCATCGCAGCTTCACGTTCGCGGCGCTCACGGACTCGGCCGATGGCCCTTTTGGCGATGACCTGCGCGAGACGAAACTGCAGGTCGTCGCGGATGAACGCTTCTTCTTGTGGCGCCTGCTTCTGCAACTCGTTGAAGCGATCCTGCGTTAGCAGCGCGGCTAGGGCTTGGCGTCTGTGGTGAGCTGCCCTGATCGCCTCGTCGTCAATACAATCATTGCGACTCCCGATGCGGATCCACTCCTCTAGCGCCGCGTCGACCCTCGCGAGGTGCCCACGGCAGATCTCGATGATCTCCTCGCGCGTCACGATGCGCACGACCTTTGGTCCGCTCATGCCCTGGCTCCCAATGCAGCAGTGACAGCGAGGCGCAGCCTCTCTCGCTCTTGATCAGGCTCGTGAAACCATCGGTGCGAGGAGACGCGGTGGATTACAGGTATTGACCGACGCAGGATGCTTGGGCGCCACATCTCTCGAGCACGGGCGCTGTTTAGCAGACTATGCCGCGGCGCGTCGCATTCGATTCCGATACCGTAAAGTCCGGTGCGAGGATCTTCGATTGCGAAATCCAGCCCGAAGGCGCCGTGGTCGCTCACTGGCGCGGGGTCCCAGCCAAGCTGACGGATCTCGTCTGCGACAGCTGCTTCAAGCCCGTCGCCTAACCCGTCCCCATGTCCGAGCGCGCGACGCTGCTCTGTAGTTAGCCGCGCGAGGAGCGCCTCTGCGGCGTCGAGGTCCCCGTCTGAGATGCAGCGGGCGTATTCGAAATATGCTTGGAGATAATCTCGCGGCGTCGTCGCCTGGCGCCGCGTCGACAGCAAGTCGGAAATTAGCGGGATGGGCATCGAAGTCACGAGAACCACCTTCTGCCGAGCGCGAGTAACCGCAACGTTTAGCCGGCGCTCTCCGCCCGCTTGCCCCAGCACGCCGAAGAACCTTCGGAACGTGCCTTGCGCGTTCTTGCCGAAAGTAGACGAAAAGACGATCACATCACGCTCGTCACCTTGCACGTTCTCCACGTTTTTCACGAAGAACCCCATGTCTTCACCGCCCTCAATGCGGTCTCTTTCTCGGGTGAGCGCTATGCGGAACGCCGAGCCGCTTTCGGCCCGTTCTTCCAGAACCTCTTCGATCAGGTCGGCCTGTTTCCGGTTGAAGGTGACTACGCCCACCGTAGGGGGCTTGCCAGCTTGCCCGTGCCACAGGTCGGCAAGGGCGTCAGCGACGCGCTCGGCCTCGATCCTGTTCGTTTGATCCTCGTAGACACCCTCGGCTCGGATCATCTCGATCGGCCGGACCCGCCTGACCTCATCTGCAGGATGCCGAGCAGGCACACTAAGCCTGTTACCGTAGAATGCGGCGTTCGAGAACTGGATAAGCTCGCGGTAGGACGAGCGATAGTGGATCTGCAGCGTGGTCGAGGGCAGCACGGTCTTGGCGAGCTGCAAAAGATCTGGGCAATCCTTGATCTCGCGACGGCTCCAGGCTTCCGTTACCGCCTCTTGTTCCTCCTCACCCAGTTCGTCGCTGAGGTCGTCACCGTCATATACCTGCGCTTCGTCATTCTCGACCCGGCTGGCGAAAAATGCCGTAGGCGGCATCTGCTTCTCGTCACCACTGACGATCATATTGCGACTGCGGAAAAGAGTGGGCAGCGCATATTCGATCGGCATCTGCGATGCTTCGTCGAAGATCACTGTGTCGAACAGCGCCTTGCGCAGCGGCAGAAGGCGGCTCGCAACGTCCGGATTGACCAGCCAAACTGGCCGAAGCTGCATTAGGCCGAGATCGGCACCTTTGTCGACGAACTCGCGCAGGCGCTTTGCGCGAACGCCGCGTAGACGGGTGATGTCCTCCCATTCGCGCATGGGGCGGAGACGGCTCGCCTCCAAACCTTCAGCGAGCAGTCGCTGGTTAAGACTTCGCATCTCACGATCCGCCGCGGAGAGCGACGCAGCTTTGGCCTCGAGTTCAGCTGCTTCGAGCAGCAGTGCCGGTTCGGCCGCCTCAAGCCTAGATTTCCACGCGAGGCGCGCCTCCGTTGCGATGATGCGGCGGACCGTAGGTTCAAGATCCCCTTCAGCAAGCGCCTCCAGCCGCTCGCGAATGCGGACGAGTTCGCCGAGCACCTTCATCGCTTCGTCGCCCAGCTGGGGAACGCGTGCACGGAAGCGCTGATAGGGTGCAATGCGCGGCAGCTCGGCTATTAGAGCCTCTACCCGCGGCTGGTTCGTTACATCACGAGCGACTGCATGCGTGCAGGCTTGGAGCCAAGCATCGTTCATCCATGGTGCGCAGCGCTCAAGCGCTGCTATACTCGCCGCGCGGGCTGAGTGGCGGGCTAGGCCCTGATCGATGCCCTCTATCAGCTCCTCCACGGCCTCCCGGCTGCTAGCCCGAGCCATCGCGAATGCTGTTGCGGGCTCTGGGTAGACTTCCAGCCTTGTGACTAGCGTTTCGGCAAAGGCGAGCTCGCGAAGCGCGGTCCTCGCCTCACCGAGAAGGCCGGCTGTTCGGAGCTGCGGAAAGTGGCCCGACGGTTCACCGAGATCAGCGACCACATTTTGGAGTTGTGCTCGGATTGGCCGCAGAGCGTGCTCCCGACGGAGGGCGCTGCCGAAAGCTGCACGATCAGACAGGCCCTTGCTCTTGAGAAGTTGGCTTCTGCGCCACAGACCCATCCAGCGGGCCGGAGAGAGGCGCTGAAGGAGCGTAGGGCGCTTCAATAGCCGATCTGAGAGTTCTAGCCACTCGCCTAGTTCTGCATCGTCCATCGCCAGCGCGACCGCCAATGCGTCGTCCGGCGCCTCGTCGGCAGGGAGCCGAACCAAGTCGCGCTCGATTGCTGCGAGTCCTTGGATTGTCGGGCTTGTGCCAGCTGTGCGATCCGCCGCGCCGGCGAGTTTATCCAACCAGCGAGCAAGTAGGTCTCGCTGACGCGTCTCGAGGCTTAGCAGTGTTGGGCCGTGTTGAGTCGCCCAGCTTTGATAGGGTTCGGGATTGGTGATGGTCAGTGCATTAGGGGTGCGCTCGATGACCGACTGTCGCTCGCGCTCCAGCCTGGCGAACTCAGCCACATCCTGGCAAAACGATTCCAATATGCCATCTTCGGTGCCGAAGGCGCGGGTGTCCGCAAGAGGGCTGCCCTCGTAGTGTGCCGGCAGCCAAAGGCGCGCAATCGGCGCGCAGACCTCCTGAAGGACAGCGAGCTGGCCTGGATCTAGATGGCCAAGCAGCTGGCGCAGTGAGGGCAGGGAAGGGGTTGAACCTTCGCGCTGAAGACCAATCAAGTCGCCGAGAATGAGGCGGTAGGATAAGCCGGTCTGCTCGTCAGTTGCATGAAGGGCACGATGTTGACCATCGAGTTCCCGTTCAAGAGCCTCAATGCGGGCTGCGGTCTGAATCCGCTGCTGCCGCCAGCCCGTAGCGCCAGAGGGGCGCCGAAACAGCTCTTCCAGCTGCTCGCGGACGGCACGTATGACAGGTTCCCGATCCTTGTTGACGTCGTTGACCATCACGACCCGTTCGCCAAGACCGGCAGCCTCCAAGCGTTTGTGGACGACTTCCAGCGCTGCCTGCTTCTGACAGACAACGAGCAGGCTGCGGCCCGTGCCGATCGCGTCAGCCACCATGTTGACGATCGTCTGGCTCTTGCCCGTTCCTGGAGGTCCTTCCACCAGTAGGCCGCGTCCGCTTCTGGCTTCAAGCACAGCAGCTTCTTGCGATGGATCGCTCGCAGCGGTGAAGTAACGCTCCGCCTCCGGGATGTGAGGCAACTCAGCCCGCTGGACCTCCTCGCCGACCCGAAATGCCGTCTCGAGGCTTGAACCAGCCGGGGGCGTTGCTTTCAGCTGCCGCAAGTCCTCCATCACCGCCTGGCCAAGAAAGCCGAGATGAAACAGCGCGGCGGAACAGGTTATGCGGTCATCACCTGGACGAAGCTTGATGTCTTTGGAAGGTAAGGGCGCGAGTTCACGACCGCTCACGGTCGCCAGCTCGCGGAACGCGTCAACCACTTCGGTTGCGTTGACCGACGAACGCGCGAGCATCTCGTTGGCGGCGTCCTGCCATCTGCGAGCGGTGTCCATACCGAGCATTGTTTCGAAGGCCGGATTGAGGCGGACCTCCTCTCGATCTCGGTCGAAGGCAAGCGTGATCCGACCTCTCGATCCGACCTCGGGAACTAGCTTGATCGGCCACAGAAGGACGGGCGCGATACGGGCGCGAGCAGAAGCCTTGGCTTCCTGCATCGTGAGGAAGGGAAACCCGAGATACAGCCCGTCGATACCAGTGTCGCGCCGGTAAAGCGTCGCGTGACCATGCAATGTGCGCAGACGCCGTTCGATCCTTGGATCGGCAGTGAGCGGGCTGGGGTCAATGTCGATGGCTTGCTCGTTACGGAGCAAGATGTGGTCAAGGAGCGCCGATGCGCGGCGTCGGGGACTATCAAGCTCCACCAGATCAAGGCGTGCTGTCGTCTTACCGATGACCATGCGAGTGAGTGGACCTCGCATGATCGAGCCCGTGATCCGGCGCGCGAAGAAGTCGAGCAGGGTCGCGACGTAGGCCTGTCGGGGGGGCTGCTGCCATAGGTTCTCCGGCACCCCAAGCACGACCAGTGAGCGCGCGATCGGTAAGCGGCGTTCAAGTCTGAACTGGTCCGCCCACTCGTCAATTCGGTCGAGACCACACCGGGCAAACCCTTCCAGTCGGCGCTCGAGTTCAGCGTGAACTTCACGTCGCGGGAGTGATAGCTTCGTCAGGGCCTCGGCGCGATCGAACGTATCAAGTCCAGCACGCCGAGCGGCATGCTCTGCCTCGGCCACGATGGCGTCGGCCGTCCGGAATTGGCCGTGTCCCGCGCTAAGCAGGAGGATGAAGTCCTCTTCCTCGGTGATGCGCCGCTCGATGATTGCAAGCAGACCCGGATGATCGGTGTCGGGCAAGAGCCGCCGCTGTTCCTCCCAGATGCTGGCGAGCCTGCTCTTGGAAGTCGAAAGCGAGAGAGGGCGCAGCTTCACCTCATCGAGTTCGACGTCGAGCTGCCGTGCTCGCTCGCGCACACGCGCCTCGCGACGCTTGAGTCGGGAGAGCCAAAGCTCAGTGTCGTCGCGTTCCAGCCTATCCGGCACGGGGCCCGTGATTAGCGCGTAGCCCTCTTCCGAGTGGGCAAGCAGCCAAGCTGGCGTCACGATCTCACCGCGCACCACGAGCGGCATGGAAGGATTGAGCGCCTTCAACGCGAGCGCCAATCGAATGTCTTCTGAAACCTCATCAAGACCTGCGATCGAGCGGATTTCCGCTCGAAGCTCGGGATGGAGGCCTGCCTCTGCGATCCAGGTGGCGAGGTCGCCGCGAAGAAGAAGGTTGCGCGCTTCATCCCAATGCTCGGCCTCGGCCGCCGCTAGAGCAAAGTGAGCGCCGCCTGCGTGACGTCTGCCGCCAAGAGTGATCGAGCGCTGAGCAGTGTCGTCTTCCGCAGGGCCGCGTCGAGCAGGGGCATCGGGCATATCCCCGTCCAGCCAGCGGCGAACTTGAGGCCAGCACCACCGGGTTCGCCGATCAGGCGACAGCAATCCGCGCAGCAGCGTGTCGAGCTCAGGACTTAAGCCGTCGGGGATGGGCGCACCGTTCGTGAGCACGCTGATGAGGAAGGATTGGTCGTCAGCGCCAGCGAAGCACGCGCCCCTTGTGACTTGCTCAAGGAGGAGCATGCCCAAACTCCACCAGTCGCTGGCAGCAGCGACGCCGCCGGCGACTGCCTCGGGGGCTGTGTAGCGAGTGATCTCGAGTGGGGAGACGATGTCCAGGTCGTATTCGGAAAGGCGAGCGGAGCCGAACCCCGTGATGACCAGATCCAGAGGATCTCGAGCGCGAACCATGATGGCGCCGGGCCGGAGATCCCTGTGTCGCAGACCGTTGTCAGCGAGTGCTGCTAGCGCCCCACCAATCTCCTCAACAATCCTTGAAAGCGTCGCGGCGTCGTCGGGCAGCAGGCCGAGGTCGGCGAGCGTGCCGCCGCGCAGGTCTTCGGAAACCTCATACGCGCGCTCGCCCCATCGCCCCGTTTCTAGTATCTCTGGGACGTGGTCGCGGTCGAGAGTTCGCAGAACCTCGTAGACCTCGAGATCTGGTTCGCTGCCTAGAGCGTAAAGCGTGAGGACGGCCTCGCGACCATCAGAGTCGCGAACCGTCTCGTAGCGTTCGCGCACGCTGCTGGTGGTAGGAAGCCTGCGAAGCAGCGACCATTCGCCGATGCGCGTCTCGGCTGCCGCCGATTGTTCTTCTGGTGGACGCGCAGGTCGCTCTGGTTGAACGCCTGCGATGGCATTGTCCGCAAGATTAGCGCCGGGCGCGATGTCGGCCCCGCATTCGGGGCACATGAGGTCACCTGGTTCGACATCATGACCGTTCATGCAGCAGAGGGTAGAGCTCTGTTGGACAGGTGCTACAGCTTCTGGCGTCGGCGTCCACCCTTCGGGACGGATCGGGACACCAGAGAGCGGCCAGTCGCAAGCATGCCCATCAACCTGACCCTCGCAAAACATCTCTTCGATCGAGCGCTCAGTGTGACAGTTCGGGCAAAACCGGATCATGCGGCGAATGCTCCATGAGAGTCGCTGGTCGTAGAGCGGTGGCCAGCGTGCTGAAGGGCCCGCCGGAGCCGGGCGACGTCCCCTCGTGCCGGTATGCCGGCCATCCAGGCCCCCCCCTCTTCGTCAAACATGATATCAAGCCGCCGATCGCCGTCGCCAGCCGGGCGTTCGAAGGCGAGCATGTCCTCGCCACGAGACGTGAGCACGTGAAGCTCCTGGTTATCGCTGCCGCGCAGGGCGAGAGTCTGGGGGAGATCTGATCGAAACGGCCCGCTGATGACCGCATCGACGAGCCCCGGATTATCGAGGAGCCAGGGTTCGATGCCTTCGAAGTTTCGGCCGGAGAACAGCAGCACGGGGCGGCTACTCTGCTCGCGCCAGTGCGAAAGAATGGTTGTCAGAGCTTTGGGTTGGTCGAGGGGTTCCCCACCCGACACGGTCAACCCATCGGCTTCCGCAGCATAACGCGCCACCTCAGTGAGCACGTCCTTAAGAGTGACGATCCCTTTACCGGCCTCCCACGTGTCGACTGAGATGCAGCCGGGGCAGCGAATAGAGCAGCCTTGGAGCCAGATGCCGAGACGGCGCCCTGGGCCGAGCGTGGTGACCGGAAAGTGGATCCGGGAGAGAGCCACCTTCATCGGATCTCCTCCAGCTTCAGCGTTGTCACTCCACCGGTATCAATTGCGGAGACTAGCATCGCTCCGGTCCGGTCTCGATCGAACAAGGCGCGCGCTAGAGGATTGATGAAGTGTGCCTCGATCATGTTGCGGATACCGCGCCCACCGTTCGAAAGGTCGGCTGTGCAGAGGCGTTTGAGCGTTTCCCAAGCTTCCCGGGACAGAGTGATCGTGTGCCCTGATGCAGCGGCGTCCGCCAGGACTGCCCGAACCATCGAAGCAAAGATTTCTTCAGCGACCTCCGGCCTGATGAAATCAAAAACGATGATGTTCTCACCGAAGCGGTTGAGGATCTCGGGGCGATTTAGAACGAGCTTGAAGTGATTGGCGATCTCGGTGCGCACACGCGTGCGCACTTCCTCAAATGGCTGATCTGGCGTGACGTTGGCAACGCGCGATCCGTCTACCTGAGTCGAGTAAATGCCCAAATTGGACGTAAAGATGATTAGCGCCTCTGAGAAATATACGCGGTCACCGCGGCCCGAGGTCAGCACGCCATCGTCCAGAATCTGAAGGAACTTGTCGAGGATGCGCGGATGTGCCTTTTCGATCTCGTCAAAGAGAACGACACTAAAGGGCCGTTCGCGCACAGCGTTGGTGAGCTCGCCGCCAACGTCGTAGCCCACATATCCTGGTGGCGCTCCGATGAGGCGCTGGTCGGCGTGCTCTGCGCTGAACTCCGACATATCGAATCGGATGTAGGCACTCTCGTCACCGAAGAGCAGCTCGGTGACAGACTTAGCAAGTTCCGTTTTGCCGACGCCCGTCGGCCCGGCGAGAAACGCAACGCCGCGCGGTCGCCCTCCGCGCCGACCGCCGCCGATGCCGGTCGTAGCCCGCTTGACGATGTCGAGCATATGCACAACCGCGTGGCTTTGGCCGACGACGCGCCGCCCGATGGTCTCGGCGCCTTCAGCGATCCGCTTGCGCTCGATCTTGCGCCATGCGTCTTCGGTCACCCCCACCTTATACCGCCTGACCGCTTCGCCCACTTCGCCGATCGGCACAGCCTCTGCGCGTGCAAGCTGCGCGACGGCGTTGAGATCGACGAGCAGCAGTCCCTCCGTCGCGTCAACGAGTTCGTGTCTAGCCGCGTCGAGTGCTTCGGCAGAAGCCTCGCGTCCGCCGGGCATGCCGCGCAATAGCGAGGGAGCAACGGCGCGTCGCGCGGCGCGGTCGGGCGGAGCTACCGGTATGTGCCGCAGTCGAGGATTGTCGATGGTCAGCCAATCTGGCAGGTCTCCTTCCTTCTCGACGATCCATATGATGCAGTTGAACCTCGGCGCACGATCAGGTCCTACAGGTCGCGCCTCCGCCGTCTGGCTGAGGACTAGCGCCCTGGTGAATAGCTGTTGCTCGGCCGGCGAAAGCGCATCGTTGCGGACGATCAGCCGCGACGCGAAGTCGATCACAAGCGCCATCGGTGTGCCGTCAATCGCCTGCAGACGCTCGATTGTTGCCCCTAGGAGATCAGCGCCAGCGGATGCACGGCCGTTTGTGGGCGTGAGTCCAAGCCGCGTTAGCGGTGCGTCGCTGTCGTTGCTCGGCGCTTCGATGTTGGGGAGCGCTTCGAAGCCGCGAACGAGATCGTAGCGCACTACATCAGCGTATCCGGCATCAAAAAGCGTGCCTGCCAATACCTCTGTGAGAGGTGCCGCCACCGCTCGTCCGCCGATGGCGCGGACCTGAAGATCGCGCACATTCCCTGTGAGAACGAACTGACTTTTCAGCGGGAGGAAACGTGATAGGTCGCGCACCCAGCGCGGCCGCAGATCTTCGTCAGACACCTGAATTGATCCCCCATAGCGCCCAAGGCCTGATTCTCTGGCGCTTAAGGTGAATCTATCCGCTCACCGCAGGCCGTCAACGCCGACGGAACAAATCGTGTATAGGGGGGTGACATTCGTGTCGCGCTGAGCAGCTGCCGCATCTTGCGAGGTTCCGACGGCCAAGGCCTCGATACGGCTGCTTTCATCGGTAGAACGTCACATCCGAAATGCCCATCTTTTGGCACCCTCGCCCATCGGCGTTGCTACCTTCGCTTGCCGCAGCATAAACGCGATCTGTGCACCCCGGAACTTCGCTTCCCTTACGCAAATTCTCCGGCTCGCTTCAGCTTCAATCTTGCCAAATTCCATCGTTTTCACCGGTAGCGCCGCCGGGGCAGACTCCTTAGGATCTACGTTCTGCGAGCACCTTGGCGAACGAACTTCGCTCGAAGCCGGCAGGTGAGACACGAGGTAGCCCGACACGCTCAGCCCAGTTGTTCGCGCGCTGTGGCCCCATACTTAGCCGCCAGCCGAGCTCCGCGGTGCTGATGCACTGCGCGCATAGCGCCTCGATAGCAGCGACGGGAACCGTCGCCTTCTTCGTTGTGCTCGTATCCCATTGGGCGAGCAGTGGTATCGCGTCCCTTGCATGGAGGTTGAGAGCATCCGTCGCGTCCTTCTTCGACATCACTGGAGCGAAGGGGAAGAGGGGGTATGCGGCCTTGTCGAAGCGGAGCTCAGAGAGGGCTGCCGCGGCCCGTTCCTCAACCAGCATCCGATGCGCTACAGGCGCGCTACCAGGCACTAGGGTGAAAGCTACGTCACCTCGCAGAAGCGTGTCGAAGATGGATCCCCAAGGCTTCTGGCCTGGCCATGGTTTCACTGCCTCGCTGATGGCCACGCCGTCTCCGAGGTCATTCGTAGAGCCTAGCTCGAGACGCCGCAGCAGCAACTGAACCGAGGCAGAGGCGACGCGTGGCGACTCACTTCCCGGTCCGACCTCCGCGAGCTCAACGCCGTCTAACAGCTCCAAGCAAAGCATCTGCTCGATACCATGCACTGAGGTGCCTAGCTGCACTGCCGCCTTCTGAAGCGAGAGGCTGCTGCGCCTAGCCTCGGCTAAACTCTCAACGGCCTTGCGACACAGCAAGGGCTGCGGGCGATCTCCCTCAAGGTAGAAGATGGTAGGTAGCTCACCCGACCGGCGCAGTTCGGCCATGCGCATGACGGGCACGCCAACTTTGGCGGCGGCCTCCTTCAAGTCGACACCCTCGCTCGCGTTGCTCTCAAGCATCACGCGGAGCGCTGCGATCAGGCGTTTCAGCTGCGCAGGTGTGCGCGGAGACGAAGCAGTCGCCAGGAAGTCCAGGCTGCCCCCACCGTTACCGTCTCCAAAGCGGCTCTGGCGTGTGGCTAGTCTCGTCGCCATCAATCTCTCAACCGACTGCGGCCACCCGGCAAGCAGGCGCCACGCCTCCGCCATTGCGGCGCAGACCTGCTGAGGATCGGCACGCTTACTGATGACCCGTCGATCACGAGCCGCGCGCAGACTTGGGTCGACAGCACCGGCAAGCGCGCAGGCTAGGTCTGCAATCGCACCGACGCCCAAGTTCTGAACGACACGGGGCAAAATCTCCAAGCTTGCGCTACGCTTTGCGGGGTCGGGATGGAGCAGGTGCGCCAGATTGCGAAGGCTTGGTCTGAGCGCCTCTGGCACCAAGGCTGCTTCCGCACGCGTCAGTGACTCCACACACTGATCGCAGCGATCTACGCCGGCCGCGCGGTGCCAGCGCTGCACCGCGCCACAGCCGACGGCAGGACAACGATCGGTAAGTATCTCCCAGCTATCTACGCAGAAAGGCAGGAAGCGCAGCGTCCATAGCGCACGGTGGTGAGGAGAGGCGGCCAACGAAGATGGGGAAAACCAGCGAGTGCACGCATCCAGCATCGCGCGATCAAGGGAGGCGCCGAAGAACATCCTTCGGTTGGCATCCTCGGGGTCGATCGGATGGGTTCTTGAAGCCAGGTCGGCAGCATCCGCCCGTAGGCAATCGGCGACGGCATCAATGCCTTCGCCAGATAGAGTGAGCCCGCGTCGGTGGCCGAAGGGAGCACCTCCCAAGCTGGTGATAATAAGCGTCGTCGGAATGTCTTCCTCGGCGGCGCGATGTGCGATGTAGCCGTCGAGGGATTCGTCAGGGAGGGGCTCTCGCCCCTCCCGCATGCGCCACTGCGAGTAGCTGCGATTATTCGCCATGCTGGCCTCCGGCGAATGGATTGATGGCCACGAAGCCTTTTCGGACGCACATCAGATCGACGCCTTCGTAAAGGTCCTCAATCTCGATGGTGTCGCTGGACTGCCCGCGATGTCCGGTCCGGTTGTATAGTTAGTTGATACGCGCCTCCGA
>JAPJRE010000082.1 GCA_030824725.1 Sphingomonas sp. | reverse complement strand
AATATCACGATTACGACAGCGAAATCAGCGACTTACTTGGAGAATGTGGGGTAAAGCCGAGCGCGGCGAGGCGCTGCGGTACGTGCATGGCGGCTGGGTCAGCGCGATCATCGCGGGCGGGATCACCTGGGCGGTCGCCACCTATGCGATCGGGATCAGCGGTGCGAGCCGGGAGCTGACGGAAGGGTTTGGCTCGCTGTTCGCCGCGGTCGTGCTGCTCTCGGTCGGGATTTGGATGCACGGCAAGGCGCAGGCCGATCAGTGGCAGCGCTATATTCGCGAGAAGATGTCGCGGGCGCTCTCGGGCGGGTCGGGCTGGTTCCTGTTCGGGCTGGCGTTCGTCGTAGTTTATCGCGAGGTCTTCGAGACGATCCTGTTCTATGCCGCGCTTTCGGCGCAAGGTGACAACGGGATGCTTCTCGCGGGGGCCGGGTCGGCGATTGGACTGCTCAGCCTGATCGCTTGGGCCATGCTTCGCTACAGTCGCAAGCTGCCGATCGCGCAGTTCTTCCGCTATAGCTCCTGGCTCATGGCGGTCCTGACCGTCGTGCTGGCGGGTAAAGGCGTCGCCGCGCTCCAGGAAGCCGGCCTTATCAACATCGCACCGCTCGCGGACGTGCCACGGCTGTCGATGCTCGGCGTGTTTCCCACTTGGCAATCGGTGCTGGCGCAACTCCTGATGGCGGTCGCCATTGCGGTCGGGTTCGCCTGGAACGGGCGCGACCGATCCCGCTCGGGTTCCGGCTCAGTGACCCTTGGTTCGAATTAGTGCAATGACATGAAAACCCTTCCGTGATAGAGGCAAGCTAGTGCGAGCCTTTTTGCCTTTCCTGACATGCCTGATGCTGGTCCTGACCAGCTTCTCCGGCATGGCCCATGCCGCCGATCTGGCGGGGGGAAGCATCGCGGGCGTTGAGTTCACGGTCCATACCGCCGGTGACATCGATCAGGTGCCATCGGACTCGGACAAGAATGTCCCGCATCATCACAATTATTGTCACGGACACGACGTCGGCGCGCCTGCGCGCACGACGATGGAATATACCCCCGTCCTCACAGTGCCCAAGCCGACAATCTCCGCCTCTGCGTCGCTCGACGGCCGCACCGGCATGGTCCATTTGAGGCCCCCCCAAGCCTGACGTCCGATTTGGGCGTGCGTTGGCGCGCCCCTGTCGATCATCGTCAGGAGTCCTATTTTCATGAATCGTATCCTCGCGGCCATGCTGGCCGCAGCGTCTTGCGCCACGATGGCGCAGGCGCAGGTCGGACCGTCCGCGCCTGTTGCGCAGGATGCGCCGGTCTACACGCTTGACCAAGCGGTCAGTGCAGCGGGCGGTTCGGCCCCTGCTGCGGAAGCGGCGACAGCTGGAATCGACGCGGCCCGTGCAGGTCGCACAGTCGCCGGCTTGCGGCCCAATCCGGTGGTTCAAGGCCAAGTCGAGAATGTCATCGGCTCCGGGCCGTATCGGGGGGTCCGCAGCGCGGAAACCACGGTCGGCTTTGCGATCCCGATCGAGCTAGGCGGCAAGCGCGGCGCCCGCGTCGCGGTCGCCAATGCGCAATTGTCCCGGGCCGAGATCCAGGCCGCGATCATCGCGGCGGATGTCCGGCTTCAGGTAACGCAGCTCTATGTCGAAGCGGTCGCGGCCGATCGCCGGGTAATGACAGCCCGCGATCAGGCCCGGATCGCCAGCGATGCGCTGCGGGCCGCGAGCGTTCGCGTGCAGGCAGGGCGGGCATCGCCACTCGAGCAACAGCGCGCGGATGTCGCGCGTATCAATGCCGACGCCAATGTGGAGCGGCAGCTTCGCTTGGCCGAGGCGGCCCGCGCCAATCTGGCGCGTCGGATCGGACGGCCGATCGACGGCCTGCTCGATGACACGCTGCTCGATCGCCTTCCCGGTGTGAACGTCTATGGGCCGTTGGCACCGGTCAACACGACCGGCACACTCGCGCTGGCGGCAGCCAACGCGGATTTCTCCATTGCCGAAGCCGGCGTGCGGCTCGCGCGCGCCAATCGCGTGCCTGACCTGAACGTCGGGCCGTCGATCCGCCGCCTGGAAGCGACCAACGACATGGCGGCGGTGTTCAGCGTGTCGATCCCGATCCCGGTGTTCAACAATGGTCGCGCCGCGATTGCGCAGGCGACCGCGCAGCGGACCCAGGCGGATGCGCAGCGCCGCGTGACCGCGCTCGACATCGAACAGGCGATCACGGACGCGCAGGCGCAGGCGGCCAATGCCGCAACGACGGCTCGTGCGGCGTCGGGGCCGGCGCTGGCGGCTGCACAGGAGGCCGCCCGCATCGCGCGGATCGGCTATCGCGAGGGCAAGTTCGGCCAGCTCGAATTGCTCGATGCTGAACGCACGCTCGCCGAAACGCGGGTCGCCGCGATCGACGCGCTTGCCAATTACCAGAATGCCCGCGCGCAAGTGGAGCGACTGACCGCTCGTGCGCCCAATGGGGGGAATCAGTGATGAAGAGCTTTTATCTCGCGGGCGCGGCGTCGCTCGCCCTGCTCTTGGCTGCCTGCGGCGGCAAGGATGGCGGAAACGAGGCAACTGCCGAAGGCGCAGCTGCCAATGAGACGGCAGCGGGCACGGAAAAGGGCGGTGCTGAAGGCGGTCATGCCGGTGAAGGCGTCGTCACATTGGGTGCCGACCAGATCGCCACAGCGGGCGTCCAGGTCGGACGGCCGATCATCGGCGGGGCCGGGACGATCGAGCTGCCCGCGATCATCGAGGGCGACCCACAGGGAACGCAGGTCGTCTCGGCCGCAATTGCGGGACGCGTGGTCGCGCTCACCCGTAACCTCGGCCAATCGGTCGGACGCGGCCAGACCATTGCGGTCATCGAAAGCCGCGAGGCGGCGCAGATCAAGGGCGAGGTCGAGGCGACGCGGGCGCGGCTTCAGCTCGCTAATTCGAACCTCGCGCGCGAACAGCGGCTGTTCGCGCAGAGAGTCTCCCCTGAACAGGATCTGATCGCCGCCCGCACAGCGGCGACGGAGGCGCGGATCGCCCTGACGCAGGCGCAGAGCATGGTTTCGGCGGCGGGTGTCGGCGGCGGCGGGCTCAACCGGCTCGGCATTGCCGCGCCGATCTCGGGCCAGATCATTGCGCGCCCCGTGACGCTGGGACAAACGGTCGCGGCGGATGCCGAACTCTATCGCATCGCCAACCTGAGCCAGGTGTCGATCGCGCTTAATCTCAAGCCCGAGGATGCGGGCCGGGTGCGTCCCGGCAATACGGTGCTGGTGAAGGCGGCAGGCCGTCAGGCGACCGCCCGCGTGACCTTCGTGTCGCCGGCGCTTGATCCGCAGACGCGGCTCGTGCCTGCGCTCGCCACCCTCGACAATCGCGGTGGCGAATGGCGGGTCGGCGAGCCTGTGACGGCAGCCGTGCAGCTCACGGGCAGCGGCGGGAGCGGGGCGGTCCGCGTGCCGACGACGGCGGTCCAGAGTTTCGAGGGCAAGTCGGTCGTGTTCGTGCGCACGCCCACCGGCTTCAAGGCGACCCCGGTCCAGCTCGGCGATGCGTCGGGCGACACGGTGATCGTCCGGTCGGGCCTGACCGGCAACGAACAGATCGCCACCACCGGAAGTTTCACGCTCAAGGCCGAGATCGGCAAGGGCGAAGCGAGCCACGAGGATTAAGCCATGATCGCCCGTATCGTAACCTGGGCGGTCGAGAAGCGCTGGCTAGTCCTGCTCCTCACCGTCATCGTCGCCGCCATCGGCGCCTTTTCCCTCTACCGGCTACCGATCGACGCGGTGCCGGACATCACCAACAATCAGGTCCAGATCAACGTCCGCGCGCCTGCCCTCTCGCCCGAGCTGGTCGAGAAGCAGGTGTCGTTTCCAATCGAAACCGCGCTCGCCGGCACCCCCGGCCTGGAATATACGCGCTCGTTGAGCCGCAACGGCTTCGCGCAGATCACGGCGGTCTTTTCGGACGCGACGGACATCTATTTCGCCCGCCAGCAGGTGGGCGAGCGTCTGCGGGGCGTGCAAGAGAATCTGCCCGACGGCGTGAACCCTGAAATGGGTCCGATCGCGACAGGCCTGGGCGAGGTGTACATGTACACCGTTCGTCTCGATCATCGCGAGGACGACAAGCACAAGCCCGGTGAACCGGGCCAACAGCCCGATGGCAGCTACATCACGCCAGAGGGCGAGCGACTGACGACCGAAGAGGACAAGGCGACCTACCTGCGCACCGCGCAGGACTGGATCGTGACGCCGCTTCTGAAGACCACACCGGGCCTCGCCGGTGTCGACTCGATTGGCGGTTACGCCAAGCAGTTCCTCGTCGTGCCCGACGTGCAGAAGCTGGCCTCGCTCGGCATCACGCTGACGGACCTGGGAAATGCGCTGGAGCGCAATAACACCAGCGTCGGCGGTGGCTTCGTCAATCGCAATGGCGAAGGTCTGGCTGTTCGCTCGGATGCGCTCGTTCGCAATGCCAGCGAGTTGGCCAGGACCGTGATCGCGACACGTAACGGCGTGCCGATCACGGTCGAACAAGTTGCGACTGTGAAGACGGGTCAGGCGATCCGCATGGGTTCGGCATCGGAGAACGGTACCGAAGTCGTCGTCGGCACGGCGATCATGCGGATCGGCGAGAACAGCCGCATCGTGTCGACCGCGGTCGCTGAGAAACTGAAGACGATCAACGCTTCGCTGCCTCCTGACGTCGTAATTCAGCCGGTGCTGAACCGCACCGAGCTGGTCAATTCGACGATCAAGACGGTCGCGAAAAACCTGTCCGAAGGCGCGGTGCTGGTCATCGTCGTGCTCTTCCTGCTGCTCGGCAACTTCCGTGCGGCCCTGATCGCGGCGTTGGTCATCCCGATCACCATGATGCTGACAGGCTTTGGTATGCTGCGCGCTGGGGTCTCGGCCAATCTGATGAGCCTTGGGGCTTTGGACTTCGGTCTGATCGTCGACGGCGCCGTCATCATTGTCGAAAACGCGCTGCGCCGGCTTGCCGAGCAACAGCATCATGAAGGCCGATTGCTCAGCGTCAAGGAACGGCTCGCGACCGTGGCAGCCGCTGCGCGTGAGATGATCCGTCCCTCTGTGTACGGGCAGGCAATCATCATCCTCGTCTACGTACCGCTGCTCACGCTGACCGGCGTGGAGGGTAAAACGTTCGGACCGATGGCGCTGACCGTCATCATCGCGCTCGCCTTCGCCTTCATCCTCTCTCTCACCTTCGTGCCGGCGATGATTGCGATCTGGCTGTCGAAGAAGGTCGAGGAGAAGGACGGCCGCATCATCACGTGGCTGAAGAAGCGCTACGAACCCGGTCTCGACCGGGCCATGAAGCGCCCGACGCTGACGATCGGTGCGGGTGTGGGAAGCCTTGTGGTGGCGGCGCTTGCTTTCACTACGCTCGGCTCGGTGTTCCTGCCGCAGCTCGACGAAGGCGATTTGCTGATCCAGTCGCTCCGCATTCCGGCAACGTCGGTCCAGCAGAGCCAGGCGATGCAGGTGCCGATCGAGCGGATGATGTCGAAGCAGCCGGAGGTGCAATTCGTCTATTCCAAGACGGGCACCGCCGAGCTGGCGGCCGACCCGATGCCGCCGAACGCGACCGACATGTTCGTCATCCTGAAGCCGCGCAAGGATTGGCCGGATCCTGAGCTTCCCAAGGAGGAGCTGGTCAGCCGGATCGAGGGTAATCTCGCGAAGATTCCGGGAAATGCCTACGAGATCACCCAGCCCATCCAGATGCGCTTCAACGAGCTGATCGCCGGCGTGCGCGGCGACATCGCGGTGAAGGTGTTCGGGGACGACTTCAACCAGATGAACCGGACGGCCGAGCAAATCGCGGCGGTGCTGCGCAGAACGCAAGGCGCAGCGGACGTGAAGGTGGAGCAGACGACCGGTCTTCCCATGCTCGACATTCGCGTCAACCGCGACGCGATGGCGCGGTTGGGCGTTACGGCTCAGGATGTGCAGGACACCGTGACTGCGACGATCGGCGGGCGAACATCGGGCCAGATCTTCGAGGGCGACCGTCGCTTCCCCGTGGTGATCCGCCTGTCGGAGGCGCAGCGTGCCGACATCGGCCTGCTCCAACAGGTGCAGGTGCCGGTGGCAGGCGGCGGCTATGTACCGCTGTCCAGCGTCGCCGAGATCAAGGTGGTCGATGGTCCGAACCAGATCAGCCGCGAGAACGGCAAGCGGCGCGTGGTGGTGCAAGCCAACGTGCGTGGCCGCGACGTCGGATCCGTCGTGGCGGATGCGCAGGCGGCGATCGGCAGCCAACTCCGGCTGCCTGCCGGCACCTATCTCGAATGGGGCGGCCAGTTCGAGAACCTCCAATCGGCAAGCGAACGGCTGAAGCTGGTCATTCCGGCTTGCTTCATTTTGATCCTGCTGCTCCTCTACGGGGCGTTGGGATCGGTCCGCGACGCCGCGATCGTGTTCACCGGCGTGCCTTTCGCGCTGGTGGGCGGCGTCCTGTTGCTGTTCCTGCGGGGCATGGACTTCTCGATCTCGGCGGCAGTGGGCTTCATCGCCCTCTCGGGCATCGCGGTCCTCAACGGCCTCGTCATGGTCAGCTCGATCCAAGATCTGATCCGATCAGGGATGAGCCGCGAGGAAGCCGCGCATGTTGGCGCGATGCAGCGTCTGCGACCCGTCATCATGACCGCGCTAGTCGCCAGCCTCGGCTTCGTGCCGATGGCGCTGGGCGAAGGCGCCGGCGCAGAGGTTCAAAAGCCTTTGGCGACGGTCGTCATCGGCGGTCTGATCTCGGCGACGCTTCTTACGCTGTTCGTGCTGCCGACACTCTATGCCCGGTTCGGGCAGAAAGTGATCGAGAAACCCGAGCACTACAATGAGGAGCATGAAGGGGACGACCACGGTCAGACCTTCGTGAACAACTTGGCCTGATGGATGGGCGGGGCGATCCGCGATCGCCCCGCCCATCTCTGGGAGATGGGGATATGCCTCGCACCATAACCAGCTCGATGCTTCACGGCGGGCCACTGCGCATCTGGTCGGCACTCACCGATCCGGATCATCGCCGGGCGTGGAGTCCGCTCGTATTTCTCGATGATCCGTCCCGGCTCGGCGACACAGAATGCACCTTTGCGATCCAGGGCATCACCCGGCCAATTCGGACGCCAGCACGGATTGATCGATTCGATAAACCGCACGCCTTCGCTTGGTCCTGCGGCATCCCCTATCTGTTCACGCTCGAAGAGCGGTACGAGCTGGCGGGGGACGATGGCGGCACCAGGCTAACGCATAGCTGCACGCTGCGCGGGGCGCTCTCCCTGCCGTTCGCGGCGATGATGTTGCGCCGCCTGCGATCCCTGATGGTCGAATCTGACGATCGCCTCGCAACCTATCTCCGCTGGCGGGTAGGTCAGCCTGCCCGGGCTATCAATCGTCAGCGCGTCCCCTTCCGCTGCAGGAGGAAGGCGCGATGATGATGCACTGTAAGCGGGTGCTGCCCGCCGTCATCCTCGTTGTCGGGCTCGCGGCGTGCTCGGAAAGAAAGCCGCCAGCCCCGCCAACGGAGCAGCAGATCCATTCGTCCGACAGCGCCGTGGCGACCGGGGAAATGGGGCGGCATAGATATCGCTGTTCCGACGGGGAACCGCTGTTCGTCGATTACAAGGACAACGGCCTGCAGATCGATTTGCGGCGCTCCAACGGGGGACCGCCGATGATGCTGACCGCGCCAGCGCAGGGCCTGCAATATGTCGGCGAAACAGCCACCGCGACCTTCAAGGGGTCGCAGCTCACCATCGTGGAAGGCGATGGCCGTACCCGGATCTGCGAGCAGGAAGGCACGCGATGAACTGCCCTGCCTTCGAACGCCACAGGGCGCTTCGTCGGAAGAGACCGATGTCTGACACGTCGATTTCAAATGTGACAACCTTGTGCGGCCTGAATCGGGCCGGTCTGGCGATCGCGCGCCTCGGCGTCGTTCTCGTCTCCGGGGCGGTTATAGGGGCGTGTAATCCAGCGCCGACCCAGCCTACCGAGCCGGCGCATGAAAAGCATCTGACGTCGAAACTAATCGCGCAGCGCATCATGTACTGCGACGACGGCACACGCGCCGATGTCGACTTCATCGATGACGGCTTGAAAATGGCCGTCACCTGGCTGCCGAAGGGCAGGACCGAGATCCTGCGCGCGCAGCGAACCGGTGACGAGTTTCGCGGCGACCATTCGCGGGCTGTCGTGGCGGGCGGATCGATCGCGTTCACGCGACGCGGGAAGATCCGCGTCTGCCACCGAACCCCGGAGGAGTCCTAGGAAATGCAGGCACTGCTCTATACGCTTGCGCCTGTGCTGGCGGTCGTGCTCGGCGCGATTGTCGCGAGCCGCACCAAGTTGAAACCTGGCCTCGTGGCGGGCCTACAGCATCTCGCTGCCGGCGTCGTGTTCGCGGCGGCAGCGACCGAAATCCTGCCGCAGGTCAAGCATGAGGCATCGCCCAGCGCGACGTTGATCGGCGGGGCGGCGGGCGTCGCGACCATGCTGGGGCTCAAGGCTCTTGAGGCCCGCTTCAAGGGGCCGATGGCGCTACTCGCCGCGATCGGCATCGACATTCTGGTCGACGGCCTGGTGCTCGGCCTCGCTTTCGTGGCGGGCGAGAAGGCAGGTCTCCTGCTGACGATCGCGCTCACTCTGGAAGTGTTATTTCTGGGACTGACGCTGACCGACGAGCTGGCGGAAACCTATCGCTCGCGCTTGCGCATCATCGTGATCGTCTCGGCATTGGCCCTGCTGCTGCCGATCGGCGCGCTCGCTGCCGTGCCGGTCGCCGCGCTGTCGCCGGTGATGATCGCCGGCTTCCTCAGCTTCGGGCTGATGGCGCTGCTCTACCTCGTCACGGAGGAGTTGCTGGTCGAGGCGCACGAGAAACCCGACACCCCGCTCATCAGCTCGATGTTTTTCGTCGGCTTCCTGGCCCTGCTGACACTTGAGGAGATGATGGGATGATCCCGGGCAACGACAACAATGGCGGGCAGGAGCGCCGCACACTGTGGATCGTCCTGCTGCTGAACGCGGCGATCGCTGCGGGCTTCTTCGTTTCCGGCTTCTTCGCGGACTCGAGCGCGCTGATCGCCAACGGCGTCGACAACCTGTCCGATACGGCTGTGTATGCGCTGAGCCTTGTGGCGCTCACCCGGGGCCAGACATGGAAGACACGCGCCGCGGTCGCTTCGGGCGTCATGCTGCTGATCTTCGCGGGCGGCATCTTGATCGATGTCGGACGGCGCTACGTGCAGGGCAGCGAGCCCATCGGACCTACCATGATGGTCATGTCCGCGATCGCCGGCGTCGTGAATTACCTCTGCCTGCGGCTGCTCCAGCGCCTCAAGGATCCGGACGTCAATCTCCGGGCCGCAACCACCTTCAGCTTCAACGACTTCATTTCCAACGGCGGCATCCTGATCGCCGGCGTGCTGGTGCTGTGGTTGGGTACCAATTGGCCGGACCTGCTGGTCGGCTTCGCCACCGCCATCATCGCCATCAAGGGCGGTGTCGAAATCCTGCGCGACGCGCGCGCCGAAACCAAGAAAAGCGAAAGGAGGTCGTCATGAACGACAAGCTCGAACTCGACATTCCAGTGTTGTTGCCGGACCTTCCTGACGCGGCCGATGCCTGCCTGGACCGTCTCGTATCAACCCTGTCAAAGCGCGAAGGTGTCGAGCGGGCGCATGTGATCTGTCTCGACGGCAACACGCCAGCGGCGCTGTGCATCCATTTCGATGCCGCCAAGCTGCCGCTGCCACGGTTGCGCGAAATGGTGCGCGCCGCAGGTGCCGAAATCACCGAGCGCTACGGCCATGCGATCTGGCAGGTGACGGGGATCAACCACGAACGTCGGGCGCGCACGGTCAGCGATGCGCTGTGCGCCTTGCCCGGCGTGGTCCAGGCAAGCGCCAGCACCAGCGGGTCTGTCCGGGTCGAATATGATCGCCGCGAAACCACCGAAGAGGAGGTGCGCGCTGCGCTTCGCAAGCTGAAGGTGAGGGTGGGCAAGCGGGTCGCTGCCGATGAACATGCCGGCCACGACCACGGCCCCGGGGGCCACGGCGCGGGCGAAGAGAAGCACGGCCCCGGCGATGGCCACGACCATAGCCACGCCGAATTTCTCGGCCCCAATACCGAGCTGATCTTCGCGCTCGCCTGTGGCGCGCTGCTGGGGATCGGCTACGCGATCGAGAGGCTGGTCGCTGGCGCGCCCGAATGGCTGCCGACCGCCTGCTATATCGCAGCCTATTTCTTCGGCGGATTCTTCACGCTGCGCGAGGCGATCGACAACCTCCGGATGAAGAAGTTCGAGATCGACACGCTGATGTTGGTCGCTGCGGCCGGCGCCGCTGCGCTGGGCGCATGGGCCGAAGGTGCGCTGCTGCTGTTCCTGTTCAGCCTCGGCCATGCGCTTGAGCATTATGCAATGGGCCGCGCCAAGAAGGCGATCGAGGCGCTGGCGAAGCTCGCGCCCGAAACCGCGACCGTGCGACGCGGCGGGCAGACCAGCGAAATCCCGGTCGAGCAGATGGTCGTCGGGGACATTGCCATCGTCCGCCCGAACGAGCGCCTGCCTGCCGACGGCTTCGTCATCAAGGGCACCAGCGCGATCAACCAGGCCCCGGTCACGGGTGAAAGCATCCCGGTCGACAAGGTGCCGGTCGCAGATGCCGCAGCGGCACGCGCCAAGCCCGATGCAGTCGACGCGGAAAGCCGGGTTTTTGCTGGTACGATCAACGGCGGCGGCGCGATCGAGATCGAGGTGACACGCCGTTCCAATGAAAGCGCGCTTGCCAAGGTCGTGAAGATGGTGAGCGAAGCGGAGACGCAGAAGTCGCCGACGCAGCGCTTCACCGACCGGTTCGAACGGATCTTCGTGCCCGCCGTCCTGGTCCTGTCAGTGCTCCTGCTGTTCGCATGGGTGGTCGTCGACGAGCCGTTCCGCGACAGCTTCTATCGCGCGATGGCGGTGCTGGTGGCGGCAAGCCCGTGCGCGCTCGCGATCGCAACGCCGAGCGCGGTCCTGTCGGGCGTTGCCCGTGCAGCGCGGGGCGGCGTGCTCGTGAAGGGCGGTGCACCGCTCGAAAACCTCGGGTCGCTCAAAGCGATCGCTTTCGACAAGACGGGCACGCTGACCGAAGGTCGTCCGCGCATCACTGATGTCGTGCCCGTCGATGGCGCCGATGAAGGCGAGTTGCTGGCGCTGGCTGTCGCCGTCGAAGCGTTGAGCGACCATCCCCTGGCCCAAGCGATCGTCAAGGACGGCCGCGAACGTCTGAACGATCGTGCCGTGCCGACTGCCGGCGACCTCAAGAGCCTGACCGGTCGGGGCGTCACCGCGAGCGTGGATGGCGAGACGGTGTGGATCGGCAAGGCCGAGATGTTCGGAAGTGAGGGCATTCCGGCGCTGGGGCAGGGCGCGCAGGACGCAATCGCGAAGCTGCGCGAGAACGGCCGCACGACAATGGTGGTCCGCAAGGGGGACCGCGACCTGGGCGCGATCGGCCTGATGGACACGCCTCGCGAAGCTGCCAAGACCGCGTTGCGTCGGCTGCACGAGATGGGCGTGTCGCGGATGATAATGATCTCCGGCGATCACCAGAAAGTCGCCGAAGCGATCGCCGACGAAGTCGGGATCGACGAAGCGTGGGGCGACCTCATGCCCGAAGACAAGGTTGCCGCGATCAAGAAGCTCGCCGGCGAAGACAAGGTCGCGATGGTGGGCGACGGCGTGAACGATGCGCCGGCGATGGCAAGCGCCACGGTCGGCATCGCGATGGGCGCGGCGGGGTCGGACGTTGCGCTGGAGACAGCCGACGTGGCGCTGATGGCCGACGATCTGGCGCACCTGCCATTCGCAGTCGGTCTTAGCCGCCATACCCGTGGAATCATCCGGCAGAACGTCTTCGTCAGCCTGGGTGTCGTCGCCTTCCTGGTGCCTGCTACCATCCTCGGCCTCGGCATTGGGCCAGCGGTGGCGGTTCATGAGGGATCGACGCTGCTCGTCGTCATCAATGCGCTCAGGCTGCTCGCCTACCGCGATCCGGCAGGGAAGGCGGCATGAAGTGGCTGATCGCCTTCGACCTCGACGGCACGCTTGCCGAGAGCAAGCGGCCGTTATCGGAGGATATGGCCGCAATCCTCGCCCGATTGCTCGCCATCACGGATGTGGCGGTGATCTCGGGCGGGGACTGGCCGCAGTTCGAAAAGCAGATCGCCTCGCGCCTTCCTGCCGGCGTCGCGCTCGACCGTCTCTGGTTGATGCCGACCACAGGCACGAAACTCTATCGGTTCATCAATGGCGCTTGGCGCGCGGTCTATGCCGAACTGTTCGACGACGCGGAGAAGGCGAAGATCCGCACGGCCTTCGATCAGGCGCTGACCGATGCCGGTCTCGCCGACGAACGTATCTGGGGCGAACGGATCGAGGACCGGGGCAGCCAGATCACCTTTTCGGGCCTGGGGCAGGCAGCGCCGCTGAAGGAAAAGGAAGCGTGGGATCCTGACCGAAAGAAGAGGACCGCGTTGCAGGCCACGTTGCGCGCGAAGCTGCCGGAGCTCTCGATCAATCTCGGTGGCACGACATCGATCGACGTGACCAGAGCAGGGATCGACAAGGGCTATGGCCTGAAGCGCCTGAGTGCCGAGAGCGGTGTCCCGCTCGACGGGATGCTGTTCATTGGGGATGCGATATTCCCCGGTGGGAATGACTATCCCGCTGCTGAAATCGGCCTCGACACAGTGAGGGTGCGCGACGTCGCGGAAACCACCGCCGTCGTGACCGCCATCATCGCGTGTCTGCACCGATAGGATCAAGATACATGGTCGGCTCCATCGCGGAATGCCGCATTGTCAAAGCTCTGGCTTCTGTCGCTTAGGGCAGCGCTTCCTAAAACGAAAAGAAGGCAATGTGCGCGTCTCCGCGAACAAAGCCTCCAGCGATCAATCTAAGAGATTCCGCCGCGCTTCTCAATCGTAGGGGGCGTTTGCGGGAGGGGGCGGAATCCTACGCTAAGGATTTGGGCCAGCGATA
>JAPJRE010000081.1 GCA_030824725.1 Sphingomonas sp. | reverse complement strand
CGGGGGTCAGGCCGGTCGCCGCCGATCTCACCGATGCGGCGGCGACGGTGCAGGCGCTGGCGGGCATGAACCCCGATGCGGTGTTCATCACCACCTGGCTGCGCCAGGACAGCGAGGCGGAGAATATCCGCGTCAATGCGGCGATGGTGCGCAACCTGCTCGACGGGCTGCCCAAGCCGAGCGGCCCGCGCCATGTCGCGCTGGTCACCGGGCTCAAGCATTATCTCGGGCCGTTCGAAGCGTACGGGAAGGGCAGTCTGCCCCAGACGCCGTTCCGCGAGGAGCAGGGCCGGCTCGACGTCGACAATTTCTATTATGCTCAGGAGGACGAAGTGTTCGCCGCGGCGGAACGCGACGGCTTCAGCTGGAGCGTGCATCGCCCGCACACGGTGATTGGCAAGGCGGTCGGCAATGCGATGAACATGGGCACGACGCTGGCGGTCTATGCCACCCTGTGCCGCGAGACCGGCCGGCCGTTCCGCTTCCCGGGCTCGGCGGCGCAGTGGAGCGGGCTTACCGACATGACCGATGCGGGCCAACTTGCGCGGCACCTGCTCTGGGCGGCGGAGACGCCGGCGGCGGCGGACCAGGCGTTCAACGTCGTCAATGGTGACATCTTTCGCTGGCAATGGATGTGGGCGCGCATCGCCGAATGGTTCGGGCTGGAGCCTGCGCCATTCGACGGCACGGTCCAGCCGCTCGAGCAGCAGATGGCGGGCGATGCGGATCTGTGGCGCACGATCGCTGCGCGCGAAGAGCTGGCGGAGCCGGACCTCGCGCGCCTCGCCTCGCCCTGGCACACCGATGCCGATCTGGGCCGCCCGATCGAAGTCGTCACCGACATGTCGAAGAGCCGCCGGATGGGCTTCACCGCCTATCAACCCACCGACGATGCCTTTTTCGGGCTGTTCGAGCGGCTGCGCGCCGACCGGCTGATCCCATAAGCCTGGCAACTCCTTCCCGCTAGGGGCAGGGCTATCGCATTTGAACCCGAAGGATATCGGTGCATCGAAAACCATCGTCATCCCGGCGGAAGCCGGGATCCATTGCCCTGTGCGCTGGGGGAAAGAACCGTGGCATCAGCGCCAATGGATCCCGGCTTCCGCCGGGATGACGGGAGTCCTTGGCCATATGCGATAGCCCCGCCGCCAGGGGGAGGATGGCCTGTCCTTCTACGCCTCGGCTTCCGCGCCTTCGACGGTCTCGATCAGCTCGACCACGTCGCCGATCAGCGATCGCATTGCGGTGCGGGCCGCAGCATAGTCCTGCGCCGCGATTGCGTCGCGCACCGCAGCATGGTCCGCCACGCTCGCGCTGCGGCCCTTGATCCGGTTGGTGAAGCGGATCGAGGTGCGCAGCGCGGTCGCCACCATGTCGCGGAATTGCGCGTAGAAGGGATTGCCCGAGGCGCGCAGCACCGCGACGTGGAAGGCGATGTCGGCATCGAGCGTGTCGTCGAGCCCGCGTTCCGCCGCTTCCATCCGGGCGAGCCCGGCCGAGATACGCTGCAGATCCTCCGGTGTGCCGAACTGCGCGGCCAGCGCAGCCGCCTCGGGCTCGATCGCGATGCGCAGCTGGCTGAACTGGCGCAGCAGGTCGACCGAGAATTGCCGTTCGAGCAGCCAGCGCAGCACGTCGGTATCGAACAGGTTCCACGACGAGGCCGGCTGCACCACCGTGCCCTGGCGCGGTCGCGCGCTCAGCAGGCCCTTGGCGGTGAGCATCTTCACCGCCTCGCGCGTCACCGATCGGCTGACACCGTGCTGCTTGGCCAGCTCCGCCTCCGTCGGAAAAGGTTCGGTCTCGTAGCGGCCGGTGACGATCGCGCGCCCCAGCGCGTCGAGCATGCCGTAGGTGAGGTTGCGGCCCAGCCCCGAACGAAGGTCGCCGGACGCGGTCGATAGAGACGTGGACATCCTCGCTGCTACTTCCTGTTCTTGCCTTGGAACGGCGCCCCGCACGCCACCCGAAGCACGCAGACTAGCCTAGCCACGCGGCTGGACAACCCCGATATATCGGATAAATGAACCAGAGGCGGATGCGCGCTTCGCGGTCGCGCCGCGGAAATTTCAGCCGCTGAGAGGGATGCCGGCATGGATACGCGTTTTTCGGGCTCCTTCCTTGCGGTCGACTGGGGCACCACCAACCGCCGGGTCTTCGTGATCGAGGGCGGCGCGGCCATCCACACCGAGCGCGACGACAAGGGCGTGACTTCGATCAGCGACTTCGCCGCCGAGGCCGCCGGCATCCGTGCGCGCCATGGCGACCTGCCGCTGCTGATGGCGGGCATGGTCGGCGCCAATATCGGCTGGGCCCCGGCGCCCTATGTCGCGGCACCCGCGGGCATCGCCGAGCTGGCCGCCGGGCTGCTCTGGGTGGAGGATCGCAGCGCCATCGTGCCGGGCGTCTCGACCCTGGTTACCGGCCGACCGGACGTGATGCGTGGCGAGGAAGTCCAGCTGCTCGGCGCGGTGCGTGCGGGGCTGGCGCCCGGCGATGCGCTGCTGGTCCAGCCGGGAACGCACTGCAAATGGGTAGAAATGGCGGGTGGCCGCATTGCCGATTTCACCACCGCGATGACCGGCGAGCTGTTCGCCACGCTGCGCAAGCACGGCCTGCTCGCCGCCCAGCTCGGCGGCGAGGTCCATGTCGGGCCCGCCTTCCATGCGGGCGTGGAGGAGGGCCGCAAGCGCGACCTAGCCGCCTCGCTGTTCGGCATCCGTGCCGCCAAGATGCTGGGCGTGCGCGACGATGCCGATGCCGCCGCTTTCGCCAGCGGGTTGCTGATCGGCAGCGACGTCGCCGCGCGGCTGGAACATGCCGGGCACGACACCGTCCATATCCTGGCCGACCCGATGCTGGGCGGCCTCTATGCCGCGGCGATCGGCGCACATGGGCGCGAGGCGGTCATCGCCAGCAGCCATGACGCGTTCGTCGCGGGAATTCTTGCCATTGCGGAGCAGATTGCATGAGTCACATCGCCGAATTCGACGCCGCCTTCGCCCGTTGCCCGCTGATCGCGATCCTGCGCGGCGTGAAGCCCGACGAGGTCGAGGCGATCGGCGACGCGCTGGTCACCGCCGGCTTCACGCTGATCGAAGTGCCGATGAACTCGCCCGAGCCGCTGGAGAGCGTGTCGCGCCTCGCCAAGCGCTTCGCCGGCCGCGCGGTGATCGGCGCGGGTACGGTGCTCAAGGTGGAGCAGGTGCAGCAGGTGGCGGACGCCGGCGGCACGATGATCATCTCGCCCAACGCCAATCTCGACGTGATCCGCGCGAGTGCGGCGGCGGGGCTCGTGTCGCTGCCGGGCATCATGACCCCGAGCGAGGCCTTCGCGGCACTCGATGCGGGCGCAACCGCGCTCAAGCTGTTCCCCGCCGAGGCGGCGAGCCCGACGGTGCTCAAGGCGATGCGCGCGGTGCTGACCGAGGCGCGGATCCTGCCGGTGGGCGGCGTTTCGCCGGACACGATGGCGCCGTGGATCGCCGCGGGCGCACCCGGCTTCGGCCTAGGCTCGGCGCTCTACAAGGTGGGGATGACTGCCGAACAGGTCGGCGCCAATGCGCGGGCGTTCATCGCGGCGCTGGGGTAACGGCCGCTTCCTCCTCGAGTCCCCATCCTCGCACTGCTTCCTTGATGGCGAGATGACGTAACCGTGGATCGGTGGATCCCTGCGGTTGCGGCGGTGATTGCGCAAGGCATGGCGTGTCCTGTGGCTGCAGGTCGGTTTGGCGTAGCATCGAGTTCTGCGATCAAATGGGTGCAGCGCTACGGAGCGACGGGAGGTGCGGCACCGGCGCGGATGGATGGGTACAAGCCGAACATCCTGTCGGGCGAGATGCGGGGTGCACCAGCTACCTTGCCGATGCCGGATACGGGCAACCTGATGGCATCTGACCGGGCGCCATGGCGCCAAGCTTCGCTATCCTCTCCTCAGGGGGGCGAGGCGTTCAGATCGCCTCAGCTTTCCCCGTAGAGGTCGCGCTGGGCCTTCTCCAGCTCCTCGGCATAGCGGCGGCGGGCGTGGCTTTCGGTAATGAGCCCCAGGACCTGCCCGTCGCCTGCAATCACCGCCAGATCGTCCGCCACGCTCGCATCGAAGGCTTCGAGCACTTCCGCGATCGTCATGTCCGGCGATAGCGCCCGATCTACGAACTTCGCCATGCTGCCGACGCGCTCCACCTGATCGGCGGACGGGCTCCACACCGTGGCGGTTTCGGCGATGCCGGCATATTCCCCCTTGGCGTCGAGCAGCACGACCCGCTTGGTAGAGCCCAGCGGGAAGCGCGCGCGGAAGCTCGCGATGTCGGTGTCGGCAGCGCAGGTCGCGACGTCGCGGCGCATCATCCGCGCGGCGGTCAGGGCACGGACCCAGCCCACGTCGCGGCCGCTGCGCAGCGTTTCGCCGCGCAGGTGAAGCCGCCAGGTCGAGAAGCTGTAACCGAACAGCTCGCGCACAATCGTGCTGGCGATCAGCGTCGCGGCGATGGTGACGCCGGTGATGCTGAAATCGTGGGTCACCTCCAGCACCAGCAGCGACATCGTCATCGGCCCACCGACCACCGCCACCGCCAGCGCCGCCATGCCGACCACCGCCGCATCATCGGGGGCAAGGTGGTGCAGCCCGGGAATCTCGGCGAGCGCAAGCTGGTAGAAGCGCCCGATCAGCGCGCCGAGGAACAGCGAGGCGAAGAACAGCCCGCCGCGAAAGCCGAAGCCGAGCGACACTGCCGAACCGAGCAGCTTGAGCAGGATCACGAGCCCCAGCGACGCGATCGTCGCCTGCGCCGCGAGGTTTATGTCCAGCGCGCCGTGCCCGCTCGACAGCACCTGCGGGGAAAGCAAGGCGAGGGGAATCATCAGCATGCCGCCGACCAGCGGCGCCCAGGCGGGCCGGATCGGGCTGCGGCGTACGCCGGCTTCCACCAGCGCCACCAGCCGCATCAGTGCGATGCCGAACCCGGCGCAGAGCATGCCGAGCAGCGCGTAGAGCAGATAGTCGGCGGTGCCGATCGCATGCGCTCCGCCCGCGCTGATCACATAGGGATGAATGCCCAGCGTCCGCGCGATCGTTGCCGCGGTGAGCGAGGCGAGCAGCACCGGGGCCACAATCGCAGGGGTATAGGCACCCAGCACGATCTCGAAGGCATAGAAGGCGCCGGTGAGCGGTGCGCCGAACGCGGCGCCCAGGCCCGCGCCGGCACCGGCGGCCATCAGCGTGCGCAGGTCCGCCCGCCGCAGCTTGAGCCGCTGGCCGAGCAGCGAGGCGAGCCCGCCGCCCGCCTGCGCATAGGCCGCCTCCAGCCCCACCGAGACGCCGAAGCCGTTGGAGAGCAGTGTCTGGCCCACCACCGTGGCCGTATCGCGTGCGGGAATGCGCCCGCCATGGAGCGCATTGGCCTCGACGACGTCGATCGTCTTGCGGCGGCGGAGCACCCACAGCGTGAGGCCCAGCAACGCGCCGCCTACCGGCAGCGCGAGCAGCCGTAGCGGCACGATATGGCTCGCTGCGCTGAGATGCTCGCCGATCGTCAGCCCGAACAGCGCCCGCTGCATTCCGCGCGCGCTCTGACCGATGGCGATGGCGGCAAGGCTCGCCGCCGCGCCGACGCCGATCGCCAGCAGGAGGAACAGCAAGGTGTTCGAGCGGATCTGCCGGCGCAGTCCGTTCGCCGCGCGCACCGCGTGGAAGGTGGCCGGGTGGCGCGGCAGGCCCATGGCGGGGATCAGCCTTCCGGCGGGACGGGCGCGTCCTCGGGCTTATCCAGCTGCAGGCCGTGGCGGAGCAGCATCGGAATATTGGCGATGGCGAACACCAGGGTCAGCGGGATCACCACCCAGGTCTTGAAGGTCACCCAGCGGTCCCAGTCGAGCAGGTGGCGCATGACTTCGTTGAGCATGGCCATCGCGACGAAGAAGATGGTCCAGTTGATCGTCAACAGCCGCCAGCCCTTGGCGCTCAGGCCGGGATAGGCAGATTCGAGCATCGTCTGGAGCAGCGGCTTGTTGGTGATCAGGCCATAGCCGAGGATCACCGCGAACATCGCATAGACGATGGTCGGCTTGACCTGGATGAAGGTCTGGTCGTGATAATAGAGGGTCAGCCCGCCGAACACGAGCACCAGCACGCCGGTGATCCACAGCATCGGCGAGACGTGGCGGGTCTTCCACCAGGAGACCGCGATCGCCACCGCCATCGCGATCATGAAGGCGAGGGTGGCGGTGAGAATGCGCTGGAGCTGGATGCCGGGCGCAAGGCTGTTGACCGCGAAGAACACGATCAGCGGACCGTAATCGAGCGCCATGCGCAGGCCGGCGGAGGCCTTGGGGCGGGAAGCTGCGTCAGCCATGGGTCAGCTCCTCCACGCCGGCGATGATGCGGGCAACCTCGACCGGATCGAAGCCGCGCAGGTCGTCGACCTTCTCGCCGACGCCGATCGCGTGGATCGGCAGGCCATATTTCTCCGCTGCGGCGACCAGCACGCCGCCGCGCGCGGTGCCGTCGAGCTTGGTCATGACGAGGCCGGTAACGCCCGCCACTTCCTTGAATACTTCGATCTGGTTGAGCGCGTTCTGACCGGTGGTCGCATCCAGCACCAGCACCACGTCGTGCGGCGCGGCCGGGTTGAGGCGGCCGAGCACGCGGCGCACCTTGGCCAGCTCGTCCATCAACTCGCGCTTGTTCTGCAGGCGGCCGGCGGTGTCGACGATCAGCACATCGGTGCCGATCTCGGTCGCGCGCTTCACCGCCTCGAACACGATGCCGGCGGCGTCGCCACCCTCGGCGCCCGCGACGATCGGCACGCCGATCCGCTCGGCCCAGGTCTTGAGCTGGCCGATCGCGGCGGCGCGGAAGGTGTCGCCGGCGGCGACCATCACGCTGTAATCCTGCTCAAGCAACTGGTTCGCCAGCTTGGCGATCGTCGTCGTCTTGCCTGATCCGTTGACGCCGATGACGAGGATCACCTGGGGGCGCGGGAATGCCTCGATCTCCAGCGGCTTGGCGACCGGCTCGAGCACCTTGGCGACTTCCTCGGCGACGATCACGCGGATGCCGAGTTCCTCCAGATTGCGCTCGAACTGCCCCTCGGCGAGCCGCGCGCGCACCTTGGCGGCGGTGGCGGGGCCGAGGTCCGATGCGATCAGCGCTTCCTCGATCTCGTCCAGCGTCGCCTCGTCGAGGCGGGCGAGCGACAGGCCGGCGAGGTTGCCGAGCAGCCGGTCCGACGTCTTGCGAAAGCCGCCGAGCAGCTTTTCATGCCAGCCGGGCCCGCTCATGCGACCAGCTTTCCGTCTTCGACGCGTGCAATCGTCACGTTCACCGTTTCTCCAGTCTGCCGAGGGGCGGTCAGCCGCACCTCGGCGAAATTCTCTGCATGGCCGCGGTCACCCGGGCGCTCGACCAGCACCTGCTGGCGGCTGCCGACCAGGGTCTCCAGCCAAGCCGCCCGCTGCGCGGCCGCCGCCGCGCGCAGCCGGGCGGCGCGGTCGCGCACTGTGGCGGGCGCCACTTGCGGCATGCGTGCGGCGGGCGTGCCGGCGCGCGGGCTATAGGGGAAGATGTGCGCATGCACCACGCCGCAATCGGTGATCAGGGCGAGCGTGTTGGCGAACATTGTCTCGTCTTCGGTCGGAAAGCCGGCGATCAGATCGGCGCCGATCGCGATTTCGGGCCGTGCGGCACGGAGGCGCTCGGCCAGCGCTACCGATTGCGCGCGGCTGTGGCGGCGCTTCATCCGCTTGAGGATCATGTCGTCGCCCGCCTGGAGCGACAGATGGACGTGCGGCATCACGCGCGGCTCCTGGGTAAGGAGCGCGAACAGCCGATCGTCGACTTCGATCCCGTCCAGCGAGGAGAGGCGGAGCCGCTGGAGGCGGGGGACGTGGCGGAGGATGCGCTTCACTAGCGACCCCAGTGTGGGGGCGCCGGGCAGGTCGTGGCCATAGCTGGTGAGATCGACGCCGGTCAGCACCACTTCGCCATGCGCCTCGGCCAGCATCGCGACCCGATCGATCACTGCGCCGGCGGGCACCGAGCGGCTGTTCCCCCGGCCGAAGGGGATCGCGCAGAAGGTGCAGCGATGGTCGCAGCCATTCTGGACTTCCACGAAGGCGCGCGCATGGGTGGAGAAGCTGGCGGCGAGGTGCGGCGCGGTTTCGCGCACGGCGAGGATGTCCTGCACCTGCACCCTGGCCTCGGATGCCCAGGCTTGCGGCAGCAGCTTCTCGGCATTGCCGATTACCCGGTCCACCTCGGGCATCGCGGCGAAAGCGGCGGGATCGATCTGCGCTGCGCACCCAGTGACGACCAGCTCCGCCTCGGGCCGTTCGCGGCGGGCGCGGCGGATCGCCTGGCGGGTCTGCTTCACCGCTTCATTGGTCACGGCGCAGCTGTTCACCACGATCGCGTCACGTCCTGTCAGCAGCGCACGGATCGACTCGCCTTCGGCTAGGTTCAGCCGGCAACCCATGTTAAGGATAAGAGGCGAGGAGAGGGACATTGGCGAGCGATCTAAGGACGCCGACCGCAGAAGTCCAACACCGGGCGGGCCAAGTGCTGGCCTTCTGGTTCGATGCGCTGCTGCCCGAGCAATGGTTCCTGAAGTCCGAAGGGCTCGACCGCGAGATTGCGGACCTGTTCGGCCCCTTGCGCGAAAAGGTGCTGGCCAGCGATGCGGACGGGTGGGACGAGGACCCCGAAACGCTGCTCGCCGCGGTGATCCTGCTCGACCAGTTCTCGCGCAACATCCATCGCGGGCGGGCGCAGGCCTTTGCCGGCGATCCGCTGGCGCAGCGGCTTTCCCGCATGGCGGTGGCGCGCGGATGGGACCAGCGCATGTCCAAGGAACAGCGCCAGTTCCTGTACCTGCCGTTCGAGCATGCCGAGGATGCCGAACTCCAGGCGCTCAGCGTGGATTGCTTCGCGCGCCTGAAGGATGACGAACTGCTCGCCTATGCGCGTGATCATGCCGAGGTGTTTCGTCGCTTCGGCCGCTTCCCGTCGCGCAACGCGGCGCTCGGGCGAGTCTCCACGGCGGACGAGATCGACTATCTCAGCCAGCCTGGAGCCGGCTGGTAGGGTCGCCGACGTCCAGCCTCGGCGCCGGTTGCAGGATCAGCCGTCGCTCGGCCAGCATCCGCCGCGCCCCCGCGATCGACAGCGGCTTGCCGTACAGCCAGCCTTGCGCCTTGGCGCAGCCGAGCGCGCGGAGCCGCTCCTCGATCGCCGCATCCTCCACGCCCTCGGCGGTGATCGGCAGGTTCAGGCTTTCGCCCAGCCGGAGGATGGTGTTCACGATGGCGGCCGAGTCCGCACTCTGGTTCAGTGAGAGAACGAAGCTCTTGTCGATCTTGATCCGGTCGAAGGGCAGCGCGCGCAGATGGGCGAGCGACGAGTAGCCGGTACCGAAATCGTCGAGCGCCAGCCGCACTCCCTGGTTCTTGAGGCTGCCGACGATCGACTGGGCGAGTGCGAGATTGTCGAACAGCGCGCTTTCGGTGATCTCCACTTCCAGGCGGCTGGCCGGAAAGCCTGTCTCGGTCAGCACCTTGATGATCTTCTGCGCCAGCCAGGCGTCGCGCAGCTGCACCGGCGAGATGTTGACCGACAGGCTCAGCCCCGGATCCCAGTCGCGCGCGGCGTGGAAGGCCTGGCGCATGATCGACAGGGACAGATCGCCGATCAGGCCGGCTTCCTCGGCGACCGGAATGAAGCGGTCGGGCGGGATCATCCCGTGCGTCGGATGGTCCCAGCGCGCCAGCACCTCGAACCCGTGCAGCCGCCCGGTCGCGAGATCGACCTGCTGCTCGAAATAGGGAATGATTCCCTGTTGCGGCACCGCGATTCGCAGCCCGCTTTCCAGCGCGCTGCGGGCCTGCAGGGCGCGCTCCATCGCCGGGTCGAACCAAGCGAAGCGGTTCTTGCCCGCCTTCTGCGCCTGATGCATCGCGATGTCGGCGGTGCGCAGCAGGGCGTCGATATTGGCGCAATCGAAGTCGGACCGGGCGATGCCCAGCGAGCAGCTGATGTGCAGCGAAAGCTCGCCCACCTGAAAGGGCTGGGCAAGCCGCGTGACGATGCGATCGGCGACCCGCTCCACCAGGATCGGGTCGCGGGGGTCGAAGGCGAAGGCGCAGGCGAACTCATCCACCCCGAGGCGTCCTGCGAGCGCCCCCGGGGGGAGGAACTCGGCGACCGTCCCGGCAACGGCCTGGATCAGCGCGTCGCCCATGGCATGGCCATGCAGATCGTTGATCGCCTTGAAGCGATCAAGATCGAAGACGAGCATCGCCACCGCCCGGCTGCGCCGATGCGCGCGGGCAAACATCGCGGCGCCTTCTTCGGTCAGGCTGTTGCGATGGAGGAAACCGGTCAGCGCATCGCGGCTGGCGACGCTCTGGGCACGCTCTCCAAAGGGAGGACGCGCGCTGCGTGCGAAGAAATGCCGCCAGCACAGCAGGATGAGGGCGCAGTGGAGTGCCTGTACGCCGAGCAGCCAGCCATGGAGCGGGGCGCCCGCCACATATTCGAACGCCAGCACGCCGCCGATCGCGAGGGCGAGCAGCGCCGACACCAGACCCAGCGCGCCGAAGATCGCCCTGCCGCGGTCCCTGCGCCGACCATCCCGTTGCTGCTGCTGCCGCGTCATCGACGCACTACGCCCCTCGTACTGAAGAAGCGGTGTTTTCCCATGCAAGGCGTGTAGATCGGGTTAAACCCGTAGAGGTTGCTTTCCGCCGCAACTGCGGCTAAGGGGACCCACCGTTCCTCCGTGGACGCGCAACATATGCCACCCCAAGGGGTGACGCCGGCCGACGAGGTTTCGTCCGCCGGCGTGTTTTGCGTTTGGCGGAACAGAGGCTGAATTTGGAGTGACCTGGGCATCATGTTCGAGAGTTTGAGCGATCGGCTGGGCGGCGTCTTCGAGCGCCTGCGCGGACGTGGCGCGCTCAGCGAGGCCGATGTCCGGACCGCGATGCGCGAAGTGCGCGTGGCGCTGCTGGAAGCGGACGTCGCGCTGCCCGTCGCCCGCGAATTTGTCGACAAGGTAACCGAGCAGGCCGTCGGCCAGCAGGTGCTGCGGTCGGTCACCCCGGGGCAGCAGGTCGTCAAGATCGTCCATGACGCGCTGGTCGACATGCTCGGCGCCGACACGGCCGAGCTGCACATCGACGTCACCCCGCCGGCGGTGATCATGCTCGTCGGTCTGCAGGGCTCGGGCAAGACCACCACCACCGCCAAGCTTGCCAAGCTGCTGAAGAAGCAGGGCAAGAAGGTGATGATGGCGTCGCTGGACGTCAATCGTCCGGCCGCGCAGGAACAGCTGGCGGTTCTCGGCACCCAGACTGAAGTGGCGACGCTGCCGATCGTCACCGGCCAGCAGCCGGTCGAGATCGCCCGCCGCGCGCTCCAGTCGGCGAAGCTCCAGGGCTTCGACGTGGTGATGCTCGACACCGCCGGCCGTCTCCACGTCGACCAGGCGCTGATGGACGAGATGAAGGCGGTCGCCGACATCTCGAAGCCGCAGGAAATCCTGCTCGTCGTCGACTCGCTCACCGGCCAGGACGCGGTGAACGTCGCCAGCAACTTCTCGGCGCAGGTGCCGCTGACCGGCGTGATCCTCACCCGCATGGACGGCGATGCACGCGGTGGTGCGGCGCTGTCGATGCGCGCGGTCACCGGTCAGCCGATCAAGTTCGCCGGCATGGGCGAGAAGCTCGACCAGATCGAGCCGTTCCACCCGAAGCGTGTCGCCGGTCGCATCCTCGGCATGGGCGACGTGGTCAGCCTGGTCGAGAAGGCTGCTGCGTCGATCGAGCAGGAAGACGCCGAGCGCATGGCGAACCGGCTCGCCAAGGGCCAGTTCGACATGAACGACCTGCGCGCCCAGCTGGCGCAGATGCGCAAGATGGGCGGCATCGGCGCGCTGGCGGGGATGATCCCGGGCATGAAGAAGGCGCAGGCCGCGGTCGATCAGGTCGGCGGCGACAAGGTGCTGATCCGCATGGACGCGATTATCGGCTCGATGACGCCCAAGGAGCGCGCCAAGCCCGAACTGCTCAACGCCAAGCGCAAGATCCGCATCGCCAAGGGCAGCGGGCTGACCGTGCAGGACGTCAACAAGCTCATCAAGATGCATCAGGAGATGCAGACCGCGATGAAGCGCCTGAAGAAGATGGGCGGCCTGAAGGGCATGCTGGGCATGCTCGCCAAGGGCGGCCCGGGCGGTGGCATGGGCGGCATCGGCGCGGCTCTGGGCGGCGCCGAGATGGGCGAGATGATGGACAAGGTGGGCGCTGGCCTGCCGGGTCTGCCGGGCGGGGCCAAGCTGCCGGCGGACTTCGAGAATTTGCTGAAGAAAAAGTAACTTAACCCAATTTGTTTCAATCGTATCTCTAGAAGGAAGTGAAGTAGAATGGCTCTCTCCATGCGTCTGTCGCGCGGCGGCTCCAAGAAGCGCCCGTACTACCGGATCGTCGTTGCCGACGCCCGTGCGCCCCGCGACGGCAAGTTCATCGAGAAGATCGGCACCTACAACCCGCTGCTCGCCAAGGATTCGGCCGAGCGCGTGAAGCTGGACGACGAGCGCGCCAAGTACTGGCTGAGCGTCGGTGCGCAGCCGACCGACCGCGTTGCCCGTTTCCTCGATGCCGCCGGCGTCAAGGAGCGTGCGGCCCGCAACAACCCGAACAAGGCCGTCCCGGGCGAGAAGGCCAAGGAGCGCGCCGAGGAGCGTGCCGAGAAGGCCAAGGCAGCTGCCGAAGCCGCTGCCGCGCCGGCCGAAGAGGCTGCCGAGGCCTGAGGCTGAACGTTCCTCCCGCCTCGTGCGGGAGGGATGCCTTGTGCGTCGCAGAACCCGATCATGGCAGAACCTTCCGCTCCCTCGACCCGCGGCGATCGCCCGGTGACGCTTGCCGCCGTGATCGGCGCGCACGGCATCGCCGGCGAGGTGCGGCTGAAGGTGTTTGCCGAGGATCTGGCGGCGCACAAGAGCTTCAACGGCGGCAAGCTGACGCTCAAGTCGGTGCGCGGGGGATCCAATGGCGTGATCGCCCGCTTCGCCGAAGTGGCCGATCGCAATGCCGCCGAGGCACTGCGCGGCACCGAAC